>BNWK01000001.1 GCA_025998775.1 Alphaproteobacteria bacterium
ATCGTTTTTACAAAACGAGCTTCCAACTGCTCTGAACCAAAATCTAAATCCTCAAACTCTTCCAACATAATTACACCACTAAAATTTCAACATATTTATCATCTATTTAATGGTGGGTCAAGTTTAGCCTGGGGTGGGGGGGGGAACGCCAGTAATGGCGTTCTCTACTCTCGAACTCAAAAATGAGGCTTTTTCGCGAAGGAAAGGAGTACTTCTAGGATTTTTTAAATCCCGATGGCAGCTGTGGTAGCGAAGAAATTGTGTAAAACTCGTTTGCACAAGCGGTCTTTTATGCTCAAAATCCAACAGAGTTTTGCACATTTTCTTTGCTAGGATTCTTTTTAAAAAATACAGTTGACTCGTTAAAAATTTTCATGTCCTTGAAAAAATTCTTCCTTCTCTCGTCTTCGTCGAATTTTGTTTGATGTTTAGCGTATGCCTCGTCGAGATTTTTGAAGCTAACGCCATTACCGTTTCTCAAAGATAAGGTTACGAAAGAGAGGTCACGTGGGGCCGCAAGAGAAAATTTTTTGCCATCACAGACAGCTGCAATATATGGACAATCAGTAAATAGACCGTCTGGTGGGTTATATATCAGATATGTACACCTAGCATTTCCGAACAGACGACTTGACTCTCTTACCAATGTTTTTGCAAAATTAAACTGGCACTCATAGAGGTCATCACGGTTTTGATCCAAATAAGGTCTTGTAAAGACAGTAAAGGAAATCACATGGCCATGTTGTTTATTAAGGGCCTCTATACGAGATTTGAACTCATTAATTGCCTTAGTCTCACTCATATACATCAACTCTTCGGTTACAAAGTGGGCAACGCTCATTCCGTCAAGATATTTGATCAAGATTGCAAAACAAGGATTGCAAGGACCTACAAAAACTACTTGTTTCTCGTCTTTTCGCAGGTATCGTACGCGGTATTCAGCAAGTCTGGATTGGCGATAATTAAGCGCCACTTTATTCACAGGGGGGGCAAATTTGCTTTTTTAAAACCAATTTGCATCCATTTTGCTTTTTTAACCCTTTCAGACCTCGTAGCATCAGCGCTTGCTACCAAAGACAACGTCGCTACTATCAATGCACATGATATAATTTTCTTCATTGTTAACCTGTTTATAAAAAACGCCTCTTTCCGTAAAAACGAATTCATTGAAAAAACTTACCACATCTTAACACTTGAGGCAAGCTTTTTTGCCAAAAAAATACGTGTGCGAACTGATGCCTTCGTTGAGAAGAGGTAACTAATCGAGCGGCAAAGACAATTGCGAAACCGGAGCAAAACTTTTTCTATGATGTGGCGTAATACCATATTTAGCAATTGCTTGCAGATGGGCTGCTGTTCCATAGCCAACGTTGGTATCCCAGGAATAATGAGGAAATTGCTCCGAAAGATTACGCATATAGTTATCGCGATATTCTTTTGCAATTATTGACGCAAGAGATATGGAGAGCACTTTATCATCCCCTTTGACAATCGTTTTTATTTCTACCCCTTTTATGTCGGGAGCAACGTTACCGTCCACCAGAACCAACGCTGGATAAGAGAAAATGCCAGTGCCGCAAACACCATTATATGCTCTTTCCATGGATAGTAGCGATGCATTCAATATGTTTAGCTCATCGATTTCTTCGACTGTGGCACACCCTATGGAATATTTTATTTGATCCGATGGACAGCTATCGATCCAATCTACTATTTTCTGCCGCTGTTTTCTTGTCATTTTTTTGGAATCTCTCACTGGCAATATTTTTGAATTGTCTTCTAGATATCTTGCAAGATCTGCGCATATCCAGACAGCAGCAGAAACGACAGGACCGGCAAGTGGACCACGTCCTACTTCGTCGATGCCAATGCTATCTTCTATTTTGATACAAGTGGTTGCACCACTGGCATTTTCTGTCTCGGTTTCACTGTATGCCAGCGCTATCTTCGAAGTTGAAACTGCCTCAGAAAGAGTAAATGCCTGCCCAGCTCGGACTGCAGGTGCTGCAAGCACCTCGGACCTATTTCGAGTCATCTTTTCGTTTTTCAAGGAGATTCCTACCTTTTTTATGCAATGCCGAGGAAGTCCTGTTGAAAATCCTAGAGATAAACGACGACACATGATGTATTTTCTTTATCTCGCGATCAAGAGCCAATTGCAGAAAATCAAAAGACGATGCAGCAGACACACTTTCGGCCATAGCACGACATCTTTCGGCAAAAATCAACCAAAACGGACTCAAAAACAAGCTGAGTGTTGTGAGACTGACCAGAAATTTCACGCCAGCAGTATTGACAAGCCCTCCTTTTCCGGCCGCCGAAACCAACATGAATGAAAATTCTCCGACATTTGCCAGCAGCACGCTTACAACGAACGATTCCTTCAGAGAAAACTTACACAAGCGGAGCACAAAAATGTTTATGATGGTCTTTCCAAACGTAACGAATATGAGCGCAGAAAAAATTACAGGAAAATGCTCGACAATAAATTTTATGTCCACCAACAATCCTACGCTGAGAAAAAACGTCATGAGAAGCAGTTCTTCTATCGGTGCTGCCACGCTTTTTATTTCGTTCTTCATATTGGAGTTTCCAAGTACCAATCCAGCTATGAATCCGCCAAACGGAGCAGACAATCCTATCAACTCAGCTAAAACTGCGCTTCCGAGACAAATGCCGAATATGGACATCGTAAGCATCTCTTCGTGTTTTTTTATGAAACTAGTTAACTTGTGAATATGCCTAGTACGGTATCTCAAAAAATATAAAACAATCAGAGCGGAAGCTAGCAGCACCACTGATATCTTGGTAGTATTATAATCAGTTTCCTGACGTGCCCCAAGGAAATTTATTATTATTACCATTAGCAATGCGACAAGATCCTGAGATACCAATATTCCAAACGTATTTTCTTCTATGCTATCGTCACGTTCTCGCAGATATTTCAACGACTTAACAGTTACCGCCGTAGACGACAATGTCACACAGAAGGTTATCAAAACTATTACAGAACTTGATATATGTAGGAATTCTCCAGTAATCAGCATAACAACATATATTAACGCCGTAGAGAGAATTGTGGTGGCAAGCGATGCTTTCCAAATATTTTTCACTTTCTCAAATGAGAGACTTAGACCTATGGCAAACAATAGAAATAGTATTCCCATTTCGGAGAATACTCCAACAACTTCTCTATCGACTATAAACTGTAAACATGACGGACCGAGCAAAACACCGGCGATTATGTATCCCAAAATCGGGCTATATCCTAGCGACGACAAAGCCAATCCTGACCCCATCGCGCATAACACAACCGATGCTATTTGTGCCACAGTCCAATTCATATCCAATTTTCTCTCAATCAACTCCAAGCATATTGCCGATATATTCCATTAACATTAGACCTGCTGCGTAACCTTCCTCTGTTGTGTCTTTTTGTCGTCAGTGCTTGCAGCACATACATTTCATTATAAGCGGATCAAACGTCATGTTGGCCTAAAAATCCTCCAACATAGTCGGTTACGCAATAGGTCTATTCAAATTTTGGAAAAAACCATCATAGAACGACACATTTTAGGGAAAACAATCGTCAATAACACCCCACAAATATATTCTACAACAAAAATCGCAAGAAACATGTGGCTCTCGTAATTTAAGTTTAATTGTTGTACTCGTGCAACACTATACTCATTTGAATTGAGATTATGGACTTTATTCAGCTGGATCCCTACGGTGCTTGCAGCATACGCGCTATTCGATAAGCGCCCGTGGTGCAAACCACTCATTCAGAGGCCAGAAGGACCGTAGGAATCCAGGGAAAAAGTCATTATTCATACAGTGAATTGGTATAGATGACGGAAACAATGCTCTAGGAAAAAGCCATGGAAGCAAAAAAAAACGGATCCAGCGTCATGCTTGCGCCTACGAATCCAAAAAGCTTTTTAGTTTTCTGGAACGGCTTGGATGCTTGAGTTTCCTCAGAGCCTTTGCCTCGATTTGTCTGATGCGTTCGCGGGTGACAGAGAATTGTTGTCCAACTTCTTCCAGAGTATGATCCGTATTCATGCCTATACCAAAGCGCATGCGGAGAACGCGCTCTTCTCTCGGAGTGAGGCTCGCAAGTACAAGAGTAGTTGTTTCACGCAAATTGGAATTTACAGCGGATTCCACCGGAAGAGCTATGTTTTTATCTTCGATGAAGTCTCCGAGATGAGAGTCTTCTTCGTCTCCGATTGGCGATTCAAGACTGATTGGCTCCTTGGCTATTTTCAGTACCTTACGGACTTTGTCTACCGGCATATGCAGACGAGTTGCCAATTCTTCCGGCGTCGGCTCACGACCGATTTCGTTCAACACCTGCCGAGAAGACCGAACTATCTTGTTTATGGTCTCGATCATATGAACTGGTATACGGATTGTTCTGGCCTGATCTGCAATTGATCTGGTAATAGCCTGACGAATCCACCAAGTGGCATAGGTGGAGAATTTATAGCCTCTTTTGTATTCGAATTTATCGACGGCCTTCATGAGTCCAATGTTTCCCTCTTGAATTAAATCCAGAAACTGCAAACCTCTATTGGTGTATTTTTTGGCTATGGATATGACCAATCGCAAGTTAGCTTCGATCATGTCTTTTTTCGCTCTATTGGTCTCTCGCTCTCCCTTCTGAATACAAGCTACAGTCTTTCGAAACGCCCCAATTGGCAGCGATACTGCTTGTTCTACGGATTTTACCAACTCCTGATGCTGCTTTATATCATCTTCGCAATCAGTAAAGAATTTCTTCCAACTCGAAAGCCTCGCTAAACTAATGGCCCATTTTTCATTTGTTTCGTTCCCGTAGTAGTTCTTGAGAAAACTATCGCGACTTATGCCGTTGTCCTGAGCAATTTTCAATAAAGCTGTCTCGCCTTTTATCAATTTTCTATTGAGAACATACAGTTCTTCACATATGGAATTTACTGTTGTCTGGTTCAATTTTAGCGCACTCATTATGGAAATTAGCTCTTCTTTGAGCTTAACTGGGTTTTTCTTTCCCTTTATTACGGCATGCAAACCAATGGCCTTTTCCAGATTGGCTAGAACAGTCGGCAGAAGAGTTTCTTCATCCGTACTCATTAACTGTGTTTCCAGCTCCTCTTCTTCGACTAGATCGTCAAGCTCACTTTCCTTGGATACGTCATCGACCTCTTCTAGCTCCTCCTTTTCGGCATCAACAGCTCCGCTATCTATCTGAACTATGTCTCGAAGCATAATTTTTCTGTTTTGCAGGTCAATCATCCATTGGGCAAACTTTTCAAATGTTCGCGGACTCTCGCATAGCCCACTGAGAACATCCAGATATCCTTTTTCTATTTTTTTGGCTAGTTCGATTTCGCCATCTCGCGATAGAAGCTCAACGTTTCCCATTTCCCGCAGATACATGCGTACTGGATCGTCTGTCCGGAGCAAATCGTCTGTCTCCTCTTTGGCACTTTCCGTCGCTGCTTTTTCTTCGTTCTCCACAGAAAAAGTTTCGGCATCTTCAGCTTCTATTATCTGAACGCCCATATCAATAATGCCGGATATGGCCACATCTATTTTTTCAGTGGAGAATTTTTCTTTGGGAAGAGCATCGTTCAATTCGTCATAGGTTATGTAACCCCGTTCTTTTCCCACAAGAAGTAGTCTTTTTAGATCTACTTCCAAATCGTCATCGTGCTTTTTATCGATGTCAGTGCTCTCATTATCCTTATCGAAGTCATCTGTAGTTTTTTGTGCAAAGCTCGTGCTCATATTTATCTCCACCATTTTACGTTATTACCAGTCAAATATCCCATTTTTGGCTCATGTTTACCTCTGCTTTCTTCCCTTATTTAGAAGCGTTTCTTTTTTTAACGCCTTCAATCTCTGCCAATCATCATCTGAAAAAGTAGATTCCATACGACTCGCTGCATTCTGCAGATCCTCATCAATTGCCGGACCAAAAGAGTATCTGTCACACATGGTGCGGCATTCGTTTACAGCTTCTTCATCTGAAGCATCTTTACCGGAAAAATGTGCGTGCAATACCGCATCTCTGGATATCTCAGTAATATTTTCGGCGAGTTCACTCATCGACGACGCATACTCCTCGAGTTCACCGCTCACGTAGTGATTGTTATAGCAATTAAGTATACTATTTTTCAACTTACGCATCTGATCATCGTTAAATTCCAATCCAACAAAGAGTTCGATTACCCTATCAATAATATATGGGTGATTTATTAGCGTAACAACAATAATCTTCTCTATTTTTTCTTTTACCGCTATTACAGGCCTAACATTTATTTTATTTTCCCTAGCTACGAACTTTCGGCGGTACAGATCTCTTTCCCTGCCTTTTATGTCTTGGATATAGAGATTTCTTATGGATGCGTCCTGAATGAACGTTGCTTTTTCTCGCGCCATTTTTATTATAGCCGCTTTTTGCTCTGGAGTTTCAGATGGATGCAGCAGAAATGCTCCCTCCCATAGCCATTGGGACATAGGCATAGCATTTTTTATTGCATCGTTGAGAGAAGCGGCATTACCACTGAAGATCAGAGAATCCGGATCCGCCTCCTGCGGAAGTCGAGCAAACTTAAAGGATTTTCCGGGACATGCTATGGGCAATATTTTATCCAGCCATCGATAGGATGCCTTTGTTCCGGCAGAATCGCCGTCCAGCGATATAACAGGATTATCGCAAACCTTCCAGCACATTCGTATCTGGGTTTCGCTTATGGATGTGCCAAGAGGAGCCACCGCGCCATCGAATCCCGCCTGATGCATGGATACCACGTCCAGATACCCCTCTGTCAGTATCAGCTCTTTTGCCCTGTTGCGTTTGGCAACTGAGTATCCGTACAGGTGCTCACTTTTGATGAATATTTCGGTTTCTGGCGAATTTATGTACTTTGCAGCATCTGTCTTTTCTATAGCTCTGCCTCCGAAACCAATACATCTGCCGGACGAATCCAGAATTGGAAACATTAATCTTCCATCGAATCTATTGATAATTTCGTTTTTGTATTGGCTTTTGAAGAAGACTCCGGTACTTAGCAACGTACTTTCAAAAAATCTTTCCTTTTGCAGATGAGCTATCAATCCTCTGCTATTTGCTGCGAATCCCAACTGAAATTTTTTTGCAGATTCATTTGAAATTTTTCTGGATGCCAGATATTTTCTGGCACTTTCTCCAGTTTTCTCTCTCAGCTCTTTCATAAACCAATTTTTTATGGCCTCAAGAGCGGAATATATTTTTAACTTTGGATCCGAAGGGGCATTATTTTTTTGTGGAAGCGGAATACCATACATGTTAGCCAGATATTCCAGAGACTCGCTAAAAGTTAGTTTTTCAGATTCCATTATGAAGTTGATTACATCACCGTGCGCTCCACAGCCAAAGCAGTAGTATTGTCCCGTATCCGGATCGACCTTGAATGAGCCGCTTTTTTCCGAATGAAACGGACACAAGCCAAACCAATCTCGACCGGATTTAGTAAGTTTTACCTTCCGCGAGATTACTTCAATGATAGACGCCTTGCTCTTTAGAAAATCGACAAATTCTCTTTGCATTTTGCTCATATGACCGTCGAAACATTGGGAATATATTCGGATAAGTATCTAGAGATATCTGCCTTAAGCTTTTCCATATCATCACTTGTGTTTGCTTCTGCTCTCAGAGACAGCGCATTCTGGGTATTGGATGCCCTTAATAGCCACCATCCCAAATCAGAGCTAACGCGCACACCATCAATTTCAACAAATGGAATTTCTTCGCTTTTCAATTTTGCTTTCAATGATTCTATTATGATGAATTTTGCTTTTTCATCGCACTCGATGCGAATTTCCGGAGTAACAAATCCGTATTCCAAATTATTAAAAGCGTCTCTATCATTACAGAGAATTTCTAAGCACCGAAGAGCGGCGTATACGCCGTCATCAAATCCAAACCACCTATCTTTGAAGTAAAAATGTCCGCTCATCTCGCCTGCCAACAGTGCGCCGCTGGTTTTCATTCGGGATTTTATAAACGAATGCCCGACTTTTTCCATTATGCCAACTCCTCCGCAGGATTTTATTGTATTGAATAAGCTATTGCAGGATTTTACATCAGCTATTACCTGGGCGCCAGGATTTTTCTTCAAAAAATCTTTAGCGAGTACGGACATCACTTGATCACTATACAGCATTTTTCCAGCGCTGTTTACGACACAAAGGCGATCGCCGTCACTATCAAAGGCGAATCCAATGTCAAAGTTGTTGTAGGAGACGAATTTCGATAAATATTCCACACTTTTGGGAGTTGCTGGATCCGGAGATCTATTGGGAAAATTACCGTCCATTTCCTCAAACAAAAGATGGTGCTTACCGGGAATTAGTGAGGTTATGGCCTTTATCGCATTGCTGGTGGCTCCGTTGCCAATATCCCACGCAATTTTTAGATCGTCGGAAAACTTGAAGTCGCAGATTATGTTCTTTACATAGCTGGAAAATATATTGTTCATTACAACTTCACGGCCATTGCCATCGATAAAATCCTTGTTATCGATCATTTCGGCCATGAATTTTAGATCCTGTCCATAGAACGGATCTAGTCCCAGCATAAACTTAAATCCATTATATTCCGGAGGATTGTGGGAACCGGTTACCATAATACCAGCGTCAAAGCTCATTTTATGCACGGCATAGTACACCATTGGCGTATGACATATCCCCAACGATATAACCTCTACGCCGGAACCTACGAGACCTCTTGTGAGCTTATTGAAAAGATTGTTGGAAGTGTTTCTGCAATCGTGTCCAACACACACTCTTTTCAAATCTTTCCTTATGAGATATGCGCCAAAGGCACGGCCTATGTTGGTGGCATCTTCCGGAAACAGATTCTGATTAACTATGCCTCGTATATCATATTCACGCAAAATTTCTTTTCGCATGACATGAACCTTTGTATCCATTTCCTCATCCATAAAGAAAAACCCTCTAATATCTTTCCACAACTTCATCAACTATAGGTCCACCAATTGTACGTGATGATATTATACATAATAATGCAGCAGTTGTACTAGACCTGTTGCGTAACAGTCCTCTATCCGGTATTTTTGTCGTCGATCCGGTGCTCGAATCCTCATGTACATCTGGGTACACTGCGGTTCTGCGTAACGACACAAGTGTCTCCGTGTTTCATAAAAAATCCTTGGATATAGTCGGTTACGCAACAGGTCTACCATAAACGTTTTTTGCTTCGGTACTTGCTGCACATGTGGTCCAAGCCTGAATTGGCGTTTTTCTCTATTTTGCTATCTTTTGAAACGTATGCAAGATGTGTTTTATCGCTGAATCAGCAGGAGTAAACACGTCAATAACTCAGTCCAAAAGTCCAGCAGAAAATCTTTTAGACATAGTCGGTTCTGCAAAAAAAACTTACAAAAAATTTCAGCAAGCTCAAAATTTTTAGATCTTATTTACTATTTTGTGTTTTAATTATAGATGAGAAGAGACCATTCGGAGGTTATATATGAGCGATTTATGTTTTGGAAAAAATTTCCAAGTAGTATTGTGTCTGTTTTCGGCACTTCTATTGCAAGATACTGCATTCTGCGCCAAAAAGCCAACTAATGCATCTGGTTCACCAAGTGTTCAACCACCTAGAGCTAAACCTGATACTGCACCTGGTTCGTCAACAGACAGCTACAACATTAGAGGCTTTACTAAGGAAAACGGAGGAAGAATTGCCGAAGACAATGTTGCCGGAATATGCATAAAGAAAAATGAGATTATTCTGCTTGGATATGACAAAAAATATACTTCCGAACCTCTAAAAGACGGCGAAACCTTTTCAGATATAAACTTTTTTAAAAAATATCCAAAATTGGTAAGTGTCGAATTCACAGAAATAGAGCTTCCAAAAGAACGTCTAGAAAACATCCAGAAGTTTCTGCCAAAAAACATTAAAAACATTGTGATAGATTCTTGCAAGATTGAGTCCGAAAATATAGAACAGCTAGCAGACGTGATAAAGAAAAGAAAAAAAATAAAAAATGTCACAATCCGACTCATAGACAATGGCACAGAAGCTCTTGGTCGTATTTTATCTGCAATAGCTGAATTGTCAAATCTAACAACCCTATGCCTTACCTTTGATAAGGTAACAAAGGAGTTGTGTCAAACAATCTCGAAGATAATAAAAAGGTCTAGCAAAACATTGGCAAATGTGACGTTGGCATGGGATAGCCTAGACGAGCAAGATGCTGGAGGCGAAAAGGAGGCAGAAACCAAAAAAGACACTGATGGCGAAAAAGAGAAAGAGGCCGAAAAAGAAACCGACGGTGAAAAAGAGAATGAAGATAAGAAAAAAGCTGAAGGCAAAAAGGATGAAGAAGACAAAAAAGAAAGCGATGGAGAAAAAGAGACAGAAGCCGAAAAAGAAGCTGATGGCGCAAAAGAATCGGCCGCATATCAGTTACTTGCAGAATCGATAGGCAAAATAAATGAGCCAAAGACGTTTGAGTTGTCTATAATGAAGATCATAGATGAAAAGTCCACAACGGATCTCTTTTCTGGGATCGCCAAATTAACCAAATTGTCCACATTTAAATTGTTTTTGGGGAATATAAGCGTTCAAAATAGAGTCGAGTTATTCGCAAACGCAGAAACGCTGGGAAACTCATTGAAGGAAATGACTCAATTGGTAGCACTTGACATTTCCGGCATGATGCTTCCTAAAGACGTCATGCAGGTGTTGGCTCAGGATCTAAAAAATCTCGAAAAACTAAAGTCTTTGGATCTTTCTGGTAACGCCATAACTCCGGAATGTGCTGAAGCACTAGCCGAATCCTTGAAAGGAAAAGGCTTGATAACGCTTGCTGTCAACGGATGCGAGCTAACAGCTTCAACGTTCTCAACTTTATGTAAAGCACTCGATAATTCTCCGTTGACAATACTATATGCGAGCAACAACGCCATAAAAGAGGGAATTAAGAGCTTACCGGTAAAAACAATGACAAATCTAAAGGTTGTCGATTTTTCTAAAAACGAGATAGCCTTTGACAATACTATGGAGCTTATCAAGCTAACTGCCGAGCATCCAAATTTGCAATGCATTTGTTTCGGTAACAATGCACCTCTGGATGAAAACGCGCAAAGCAAACGAGATGATTTGGAAAATTGGAAAAGAGAAAACAAGTGCCATACAGCGTTCCTCGGCCTGTAAGAGAGACTGCTGCATAATGAGATAATTTTTGCATCTCAACGCTGTTTGAGTACCATGACCGCTCGAATGTCTCGTCTGAAAGGTTGATATAAGAAAAAGATCTCAAATTTTATGAAACGACCGTGCCTCTGGATGACGATGATTTCAGTGTTTTCTCATCATTCAGAGCCACGAAGGGCCGTAGGAATCAGAGCTGCGGATCTGACGAAGCCAACTGCGAAAAATAGCTCATTTTGCAGCAGTTTCTCGTAGACAAACGATGCCCATGTCTGAAGCTCCGCTATTGATGTGAGCTCTACCTATTTAAACGCAAAAATATGCGAAAGAATAGGAGCGGTATTTACAAAAAAGCAACAATGTGTTTTAGTAAATAATGGAGAAACCATGAAGACTTCGATAAAAATTTTGCTTGCTACTGTACTGATGTTATTTTATAGCGTCGTCTTTGCTGAAGATGATACGCGTGCTATTCTAGATGGCCAGATTCGTCAGTTAGAATCATGGAAATCTGCAGATACTTGTGTTCATAATACACTGAAAACTGCTGGCGCCGGAAAAAATCCCTATGTTTTTGTTGATTACAACGAAACACTGGCAATTTTAGATTATGTCGCATATCAGAAATATAAATATAAAACTACGCATGACGATTGGAATTTACATCACGCATTTGGAGAAGGCGAGATACCAGCCGATGCCGTACAATTAATAAAAAAACTAAGTAAACGAGGAACAAGAGGCATGGTGCTAACAAGAGCTGATTACGAGCAAGGTCGACACCATAGACGGCGCCAAAACATGCGTGCCTCAGGGCTAGATGATAAATGTTTGCGATACGATCGGTCCAATGGACATGTGGGCAACCAGTTCGTGAGCGAATTAAGAAATGGACATTTGTATTGCGACCATAACAAAGGCAAGACAGTTTCCAATTTTATTAATGCAAAAATTAATGCAAACGATGGAAGGCGAGTTACCTCTGTCTTTTTGATCGATGACCTAATGGAGAATCTGGATTCAGTTAAACAAGCATGTGTAACTCTTGGTCTCCCATTTTATGGAATTCTAATTACGGCAGCAGAAGCTAGAGGAGAAGAAATAAAGGCGCAGGCTGCCAATGGAAACCCATATGCACTATCGGTAGTGAGGGTGTGTGAAGCATTTAAGAACAAGGAATACAGGCCGGAAGTACTTAGAAAACTTGCAAAATACGAGAAAGCAAACACGAAACCGACAATAATTCCAGATACGACTTCCAAAACAGAAGCTGTTCCATATGTCGCTCCAACCTCAACCACAGAGGCGGTCCCAAGGACGGTATCAAAGGCAGCTCCAAGAACAGCTTCAAAGGTCCGCGTAAAAAAGCCACATATGAAAAATGTTGCTAGAGCAAACAAAAGATATTTACGCAAGAAAGCTGTTCGTGCAAAACAGATTAATCACAAGAAGCTCAGGGCTCACGTAAAAACAAAGAGTAAGCAACGCCATCATGGATGAATAAGAGAGTGATGGCCAGAAAGCCATTTGATTTTTGGAAGGCAGGCGTGATTTGATTTTCTTTCCCTGGATTCTTGCAGATCGTCGAGCCTCTGAAGTGGTTGCTCCACAGGTGTTTTTTAAGCAGTGTCATAGTTGCTCGCGCCGGCGTATGGCTCCAAGGCAAATATTAGCTGACTTTCGCTTCGCGTATGGGTATAGTGCATCGCTTATTCGAGGTATAGGTCTTTCTTGAGTTCGCTAATGACTCTCCCGGTGTATTCCTCGATCTTTGCAAGGGCCTCAGCTATCCGGTGTAATGTGTCTGCGGAGGTAAGTTTCTCAAGGACAGGACGGTCGGGCGTGGTTAGTAAGGTTGCTTGTATGTAGTGGGCGTCCGTGCTCAAGTCTGCAATCATCCCCTGGATGTTTTTCGCGATGGTATGGTGTTGGAAGTCTTCCGGGGAGCAGCCGGCCGAGTTCATGATTTTGCAACAGAGTATCGGGTCCCTCATTATTTCCTGTCGCTGCGCTAGCAGGCTGGTTTTTTGGTGATCTGCCCCAAGGAGGCTTCGTTTTACGACGTTCAGGTCCGGTGTTGCGCCACATTCCATCTCATCGAGTAGCTCGCGTATTTTTCTCACGGCAGACGCTGGCGCGGGTCGTAGCATCGTAGGGGCAAGAGTTTCAAATATGTAGGCCAGTGCGACGGATGGATCTATTTTGACGTCGGCAGCGAACGTTTTAAATGGTCCAGTTATTTTCTCGTCCGAGTTGGCTTTCAAGAGTTCGTTGGCTTCTTTCAGAAGATTTTTGTCGGCGATCTTGTCCAGGACCCGCGTGTTGAGGTCATCATTCAGTTCGTACGCCATTTCAGGCATCGTAAGAGACACATCTATCATGGCGTCAACCTCAGGCAGCGTAAGAGACACCGCTATCATTGCGGCGCATATCAGTTTTTTCATTTTTTTCTCCTATATCTATAAAAAACTATCTATAATAGTAGCAAAAAAAAAAAACGCTTTGTCAAGCGATTTTTAAAAATATTTTTGTCGGAGAATATTCCGGCTCATATGTGTTTGAACCTTTCCTCCCTGATCTCAGTGTAGAATTTTAAAGATTTTTTTTCGTAGTGTATTCATAATGCTGTAATGATGTGATAAAGTGCTCAACTGTGATGCTTGTGCATTTTCATGCCGCCGTGGCTCAGTGGTAGAGCACATCCTTGGTAAGGATGGGGTCGTGAGTCCGATTCTCACCGGCGGCACCATTTTTTCACTATATTATTAGGGGCGTATCATGAGTAGCGAGATTTCCGGTTTTGAATTTATCAAAAAAAACAGCATAAAGAAGGCGTTGGCCATTGTTGTGGACGGGACAGCATCTGATCTATCGACTACGTTCAATGAAAATGCCACTGTTGATATCATAACTAAGGAGCATCCTCTGGCTCTTGAAATCATGCGCCACACGACGTCACACATTATGGCGCAGGCGATAAAGGAGCTGCATCCGAATGCAAAGATCTCGATTGGGCCGGTTATCGAAAATGGATTTTACTACGATATTTCCTGCGATCATCAGTTTACTCCTGACGATTTCGCAATAATCGAGAAGACGATGCTGGAAATCATAACGGCAGATCTGAAAATCACTCGCGAGGTTATGTCAAAGAATAACGCGCTGAAAATGTTTGCAGAGATGAAAGAGCCTTTCAAAGTGGAGCTGATTCGCGATCTCGATGTAAAGGAAGTGACGTTATATAGGCACGAAGATAAATTTGTAGATCTGTGCCGTGGACCGCATCTGCCGAAAACCGGCTCTGCATCGACGCATTTCAAAATCATGAAATTGGCCGGAGCGTATTGGCGTGGAGATTCAAAGCGGGAAATGTTGCAGCGAATATACGCAACGTCGTGGTTCTCGAAAGAAGATCTTGAATCGTATATAAATATGCTTGAAGAAGCGGAGAAACGGGACCATCGAAAAATTGCAAAAGAGATGAATCTGTTTCACATGCAGGAAGAGTCTCCAGGATGTGTGTTCTGGCATCCAAAAGGGTGGACAATGTACAACGCATTGCGTGATTACGTGAGAAAATGTATTCAGAAAGACGGATATGTTGAAGTTTGTACTCCTCAAATGATTGATAGAACTCTTTGGGAAGCGTCTGGCCATTGGGACAAGTATCGTGAGCATATGTTTATTGCTGAATCTGAAGACCGGATTCTTGCAATAAAACCAATGAATTGTCCTGGAGCAGTACAAATTTTCAAGCAGGGAACCAAAAGCTACCGAGATTTGCCGCTGCGTATGGCGGAATTCGGTTGTTGTCATCGAAACGAGCCGTCCGGTGCTCTATATGGCGTTATGCGTGTTCGCGGTTTTACACAGGATGATGCGCATATTTTCTGTACTCCTGATCAAATCAATTCCGAGACGAAGAAGTTTTGTCTTCTGCTGAGAAAAATCTATAGGGATCTCGGATTTGATGATTACAGTGTGAAATTTTCAGATCGTCCGGAAAAAAGAACTGGATCTGACGAAATTTGGGATCTAGCGGAAGACCTTCTGAAAAAAGCTACTGCAGAAGCAGGACTGGATTTTACTATCAACAAAGGCGAGGGGGCATTTTATGGTCCCAAACTGGAATTTATATTAAAAGATAAACTTGGCCGAGAATGGCAATGCGGAACATTGCAGGTGGATTTCCAATTGCCGCAAAAATTAGGAGCCTGGTATACTGGAGCCGATGGAGAAAAACATAATCCCATCATGCTTCACCGGGCAGTCCTGGGATCTTTGGAAAGATTTATTGGTATATTGTTGGAAAACTACGCTGGAAAGCTGCCGCTGTGGCTGACTCCGGTGCAGATAGTTATTGCCGCTATCACAAACGAATTCGACGATTATGCCAAGCTGTTTTTCGATGTACTACAAGAGCATAATATTAGGGCACAGCTCGATCTGAGATCCGAGAAGATTTCCTATAAAATCCGAGAGCATTCTTTGGCAAAAGTTCCGGTTATTGCAGTATTGGGCGCCAGTGAGTCGGCTGGCAATACTATAACGCTTCGGAATATGGATGGTACTCAGAAAACTTTGCCATTTTCAGAAGCGATTGATATGCTGAAACAATTGTGTTCAAGCCCAGAAGTTTAGAACATAAAGCCGTGGCTCTAAGAGAGTTTGGTTCGGATGAATTATACCCATTCAAGGTGAGAAGTTGGGCTTACTACTCGCCTTTGTTTTTTTCACGTGATCCATGGCACATGAGCCCACAACTCGTGAAAGAAAGTAGATGAGACGATCATAGAGAAGATTGTTGCCAAGCCTTTTGTCAAAAATGATCTTTTGGATCTGAGTTTCAAGAGGAAGCGACGTGTTCCATTTCGGTCACGCCGCCTCTCAGGCAGCAATAGTGTGGTTTACCGATGCACAGGCATGGTGAGAAGTCTCGTAGTCGGAGGCCAGGCGTTGCACGGCCTCCAGGGAATATGATTGAATGGGCCGAGGGCCTCCGAGCAGCAAGCGTGGTATGCCGCACACGGCCATCTCGGAGCGTCACGAACAAAGACCATAAGCGCATGTCTAATCACCCGACAGGGGTCAGGTGATCATATGTCTGTCCCACGTAGGTTATCGATGTCGGCGTCCCTTCGGCCGTACGCTGTTACCAGGTCTTGGCGTGCTTTCAGGCTGATGGTTCGCGTAACGGCCGTTTCTTTGGTTATTCTTAGCAGCAGCCGGTTTCGGTGATGTCCTCTTTCGTTTGTTTTTGGTCTTGGCCGAAGGGCTATTCGGCCTCCCAGCTTTGTTCGCTTTTCCTTTCGCCTGAGTCACCGCGCTCGGAGCAGGGGTTTCTGATTTCGCTGCTTCAGGGGAAGGGCGAAGCTTTGGCACCGCGGGTTTGTTATTTCGCGAGGCGTCAGCTTCCTGTTTGGCCATGGCTGAGGCGCGGTCCTTTTTAGCCTGGCTCCGTTGTTTCGCGGTAGTACGCGAGGGACGTGGCTGGTTGTCATCGTTCTCCGGTCTTTCAGTTGAGGCAGCGGAGTTTTGGGTGTCAGGCGCCGCATCGGTCGCTAGCGCGGCATACGGATTATGGTCTCGGTTCCCGGTGGCAGCGACTTGTTTTGAGGTTCGTGACCTCGCCCCCTGGGCCGGCGACTGCGGCGGTACATGATCCGAGGGATCCGAGGACATAGCGTATGGTGCCGACGGGTTTGGGGCCCGAGTCGAGGCGGCGCCAGTTACACCCGCATGGCAGTCCGGTTCTCTAGCTGATGTCGAGGCGTGAGCTCCGTCGACGGCGGTCGAAGGCCCAGCATTGTTAGCGTGGTGGTCGGGGTCATGACTTGCGGCGAGAAACGCATGTAGCTCATCCAGCTGAGGTCCGGTCAAGTGGTCAACAGAAGCAGCGAACTTGGTGGTTTCTTTCTGCTCTGCCATGCTTATCTTTTTTGCGAGCTCTATTTGGTTATCTTCAGGCAATTGGTTGACATGAGTTACCTTTCGCGTCTTGGGTACAGGTTTGCTTAGGAGACACACCAGGTCAATCTGCTGCTCAAAAGTCAAGTCTTGAATCGAACCAACGTGTCGCTCCTCCAGGAATTGCTTAGTCAAAGCCGTCCGTTGCTTCGCGTTCAACGCAACGTCAACCGTAACAGGCGTAGTTTCCAGATAAGTTTGAAGTATGCTTAAACGTTTTTTTTTCGTTACCGGTTCGAAGCGGAACTGACGTGTTTCTGCCAAGAATTGATCGGTCAAGCCTGCTTTTTGCGCAGGTGTCATCCCAAAACAGTTCTCCGCCATCACCGACATTACAAATAGACCAGTTAGTAAAATTCTCTTCATATTTTTCTCCATCTCTTTTACTAAATAAAACTAGATCACAATATGTATATATATGCAAGTGACGATCTTTGCAAGTTTTTTTTTAGAAAATATTTTCACCCTCCTGTGGGAATGAAGAATATGTTAAGATTCCGACAATTTTTTATGAATAATTGGAATTTCAAATGAAACTGAAAACAAGGAGGAGATTTTTTTCGTTTGATGAGTCCATTAGACCTGTTGCATAACTTGACGCCCACTACCAGTAGTATTTTTTGGTGTAATTGACTGAATTGATCTATGTTGTTTTTATTTTCCGTACGAGTCCAAATATGTTCTTCAAATTAACAATCCTAGAAATGATTTTAAATTTTTTATTAAATCTTGTTTTTTATTCCTATAACGCTCTGAACCTTGCTCCACCCCATGAAATTATGCTATAATATTCAGGTGGTTAACGTGAAAGCATGGAATGCAAAGTATAATATCTGAGTATTTTGGTAATTTGAATAGTGTAACATTAAACAATTTTCATCAAGTTATAAGCGGCATGCTGCACTCAGGAAGCAGCAGTGTGGCGTCGATTGCACTGGCGATGAGCCAACAAAAAGGTCAACAATTCAAGACCAGTGAAAAACGTGTCAATCGCCTGCTACAAGACGACGATTTTCAAATTAATGATAGTTTACTTGGCGATAACATATTGATAAAAGTAGATTTTTCGACAGACACAGATGAGTTTTTGATACTAAGTGGCCAGCGTAGATTTTGGCGGAAGATCTGCGCCATTGTATTTTTCGATGCGTTCCTATCAGAAAAGAAAAGGACAAAACGATCAGAAAAAAATGGAAAAAGCATTTTTGAAACAACTATCGATTCATTCGAGTTGAAAAGGAACTGCGTCCAAGTTAACATACGCGGATACTTCAGTTTTGGTTGATATGAATATAGAAGAACATATAGAGAACATAATCAGAGTTATTGATCCAGAGGCTCAGGATCTGCAGCGTACTCCGGTGCGCGTTGCCAGTTCCTATGATGAGTTTTTCTCGGGATATGCGCATAATCCAGAAGACGAAATCAACGCATTATACGACTCTGAAATGAACGAAATGGTTATTTTGAAAAATATTCCGTTTGAATCCAATTGCGAGCATCATCTGCTGCCGATTGTCGGTATCGTGAGTGTCGGATATATTCCCAATGGAAAAATAATAGGAGCAAGTAAATTGGCTCGCATAGTGGATTGCTTTGCGCATCGTATGCAACTCCAGGAGCGTTTCACAATGGAAGTAGCCGGCGCCGTCAATTCCATTCTGAATCCTAGAGGAGTGGCTGTCTGCGTACGCGCGGAGCATTTCTGCATTTCCCATCGGGGAGTGAAAAAGCATGGAGCGTCTTTCGTCACCAAATATTTTATCGGAGAAATTAAGGACAATTACGATCTCAGACGGGAATTCCTTTTGGAAACACACGAGTAAATGATAAAGCTAATTGCTCTGGTCGATCAGCAATTCGGAATATCGAAAAATAGCGAAATTCCATGGAGTTTTTCCGATGATCTGAAATTCTTTCGCAAAAACACCGAAAATTGCGTGGTCGTTATGGGAAGGAAAACATTCTTTTCCATTCCAAACGCTCCACTGATCAATAGAACGAATTGTGTTCTGTCGGTGGTAGCACTACCGGCATCTACCGGAGGCAAAGGCATTAATGCTCATGCTGCAGACATAGAAGTATATTCCTCTGTGGAGGATCTTATGCGCAAACATACGGACTTTTGGGTTATCGGAGGAGCGGAAATCTACAATTACTTTCTGACAAATCATCTAGTAAATTATGCTCTAATAACCCAGGTGCACCGCAATTACAACGCCGATAAATTCATTGATGAATCTCTGCTAATAGAATTTCAGAAAAAAACTCTACTTGATTCTGGATCTAAGAGGCTGCTGCATAATGAGCTATTTTCTGCAAGACACTTGTGTCGTAGAGCTAGGAAGAACGCAGCGCAGGACCGCAGTGTACTAAATGTACATGAGGATTCCTTAGAAAGGAATATTGCGTGTGCTGCAAGCACCGGAGCTAATTGTGGAAAAGAGCCATTATGCAGCTGTCTCTCTAATTACTCCATATACGAATACTTACAGCTATAACATAAGTTAGTTTATCTGGAATTGAGGATTGTAAATACAACGATAAAAATATACATTAAACATAGTATTTATATGGAGAAAAAATGAAGATTATAAATCAAGTAATATTTTTGCTTTTTGCGTGCCTTGCTGGTTGTACACAGTCAGAGATATCGAAAAGTGATGTTATAGAAGTAAAAAAAACAAATCTAGATGGCGCTCAAGACACTGAACAGGAAACCCTTTCCATAATTAAGCCTGATGCTGTTTGTTTTGCCGAAAAGATAAATGCTAAATTTCAAAGTGCCGGTCTAGAAATTGTGGCGCAAAAAAAGATACAACTCACAATGGATCAGGCAATGGAGTTCTACAAAGAACATCGTGAGAAGAAGTTCTTTGGCGAGTTGTGCACCTATATATGTTCTGGACCAGTCATAGTTCAGATTCTACGCGGAAAAGACGCAATCGCTAAAAACAGAAAAATCATGGGAAACACCAATCCCCTTAAGGCAGAAACGGGAACTATCCGTAGAGAATTTGGCAAAAACATTCAAAACAATGCTGCCCATGGATCAGACAGCAAGGAAAGTGCTACCAGAGAAATAAAACTCTTCTTTCCGAAGTCATAGCAGCAGAAGAGTGCTGCTCACGGTTGTGGAACGTAAATCTACACTTCTAAAAATGAAAAAAATCGGACGAAAAACCAAAGAAAATGTAAATGCCGCCCTTGAGGAAAAGCTAAAACCAATTAAAAAACAGGTAATTACGATGACTTTTGATAACGGGGGCGAGTTCGCCGGACATGTAGAAATCGGTAAAAATTTGAAGGCAAAAACTTACTTCGCAACGCCGTATCATTCCTGGGAGAGAGGACTTAATGAGCATACGAATGGACTGATTCGACAGTATTTGCCGAAGAAATTCGATTTCAAAGATGTTTCAGGCGAAAAAATTCAAGATCGAAGATAAAATTAACAATCGACCGCGAATCGGAGATCACGAAGTGAAAAGTGCTAAACTTTAAGACACCATTCGAGGTCTTCTTGGCAAATACTAAGGTTCCGCGAAATGATGCACTTCATTTCTGAAATGGCGCCTGATCCAATCAGGCTGGTTTGCTGTTCAACTTCATTTCTGGTAAACTGCATGAATGGTAGTGGGTGAGTCATGTTCATAATTGAGTTAAGAAAAAAATTTCGTGATACGATTTTACACCTAGCCGATGAATGCGGCATTGATCACGTGAAAGTCTTTGGATCGACAGTTCGCGGGGAGGATACAGACGAAAGCGATGTCGATTTTCTCATTTCGGTAAGAAAAAGCACAAGCCTTTTGGATATCGGACGTTTCAAATGGAAGACGGAAGAGTTATTGCACAGAAAAGTGGATATTGCGTTCGAAGGGCGCCTACATCACAGTATAGCCGATAACATAATGAGAGAGGCTCAACCACTATGAAGTCCGATTTGTTATATATTAGTCACATTATAGAAACGGCAGACGTGGTAGCTTCGTACATCGAAGGTGTTTCGGTAGAAGATTTTCTAAATGATAGGAAGTTGTGCGATGCCGTTATGCGGAATCTGCAAATTTTATCCGAATCAACGCAAAAAATATCTCAAGAAATGAAAAACAAATATAGCGACATTCCGTGGAAAGATATTGCTGGATTCAGAAATATCTTGGTGCATGATTATCTCGAAGGCGTTGATTTGCTTACTGTTTGGAATGTGGCAGCTATAGACTTGCCAAGTTTGCGCCAAAAATTCCTCTACATAAGAAATAAGATCGACGCAAACACATAATGAATCTACAACAAAGTGCAAACGTCGCCAGCGCCAGGCACAGACGTTCCAAAAAAGTCCCTGTCGCGCAACCGGCGCAGAGGCCCAAAGGGCACAGTAGTTAGAGAAAAGAAGATGGAACTCGTGTATCTTAAAGCGACATCGGACGCATCAAACCAACCGGTCCTCAGTCTCTCTACCGCGAGCAGGCGATAGCGCGGCTGAGAGGTAGCTAATGACTCTTAATCTTCCGAGTAAGTAACAATCGTTCGTTCATCTTGCGCAGGTGTCTTATAACCGCGCAGCAAGCTTCGCATCTCTTCATTCGTAGCCAACGAAGTCAGCAGCTCTAGTCGCCCCTGGAAACTCCAGAGCATTGCGGCAATTCTACTATCACCGTCGGTTTGGATATTGTTCATCATGGTCAACTGATCAAAGATGTCCTCCAAAGTTTCCGACCGCGGCTGGGGACAATCGTCGTCGTAATAGAATAAGGTACGAGTGCCACCGGCAGCGATATGTGTTTTTACGAAGGCAATGAGAGGCGACAGCAAGGGCGCCAATTTGTTATGGTCGTGGGCAAGAAAGTTTCGCGTTTTTTTTATGCTGGCCTTAGCATCTGGTTTTAAGTAGTTCTCATACAAGGCGTTGTCGGGACACAATCTGACAAGTTGCTCGGTTGAACGAACGGTACTTTTCGGCGCAACAACCATTTTAAAAGAACTCGTGCGTTTTGTATACTGGTAGCTAGTGGTGCACACACCAACTACAACGCGAACCTGCGGGCCAGGTAGCATTCCCAGCAATCTATTGGTAAGATCTGGCATCAACCCCAGCAATCCGCCTTCAATCTGGAATTCATCAGATGTTTGGTTCATAGCATTTATACGCAGCGTTGACAAACAACACGCGCTAATCAACAAGCCGGCACATACAGTAGCTTTTTTCATGTTTTCTCCTAATAAAAAATTATCACCAATATACTAACATTCACTTACGTTTGTCAACCTCTTTTGTGAAATTATTTTTGCAAAGCACTTATTTCTTTGATTAATAGGCCGGTATACTTACTGATGGTTTCAACTGGCATGTTGTCCGCAAGCATTGATAAAGCAGTTTCTTTTGCTTTTGACATTGCTCCTTCAGCTTTTGCGTCCGCGAGTCCTGCTCTGATTTCATCCTCTTTCATTTCATACGGGCTTCATTTTATCGTAACCATTATTTTTTTTCGTCTGTCGATTTGTGTCTTTTGTTCGCTGATTCAGGTACGCACGACAGGCATAGGCGACTGCTCGCTCAATAAAATGTGTATCAGCAGAGCATTGCATTTCAATGATAAAGTTGCGCCCCGTGATATCACGGCCATGACATCTACAATGCTCTGACGCAGAGAAGCGACTTCCGGATCTTGATTGAGTTTTAGAAACTCCACATCCTCGATTTTATTGTGCTTGCCTTCGAACACGTCATTAAGAAACGTAATCAGGATCTTCTTGTTTTTTTCGGTACCAAAGAGTCGCTTAAAGGCAAAGTCGTTTTTCGGATTTAAAAATCGTTGCATCGTTTAACCTAACATTCCAACGAACTAATTGTATCACATTTTTACTGAATAAGGAACCAAATGATAAAGATTAAAAAGACTCATAAGAAAGCAAAAGCAAAAAAGCTGTTCTATGGGGAAAATATGTTGTATAACACAGCAGATTTGCACATAAGCAGAATCATCGTCTATGTTGCCTGGAGATCTCGGCTTGACATTTCTTCAGACGGCGATGTGATTTTTATGTTTTTTATCATGCTTTCATTTCTTATTCTCAGGAGATTTATGTGCAATAATCCGTTATCGAATTCTGCGTTTTTGATTTCAACCCCATCTGCCAACACGAACGTCCTTATGAATTGTCTTGTAGCTATTCCTCGATAGAGATACGTAGCTTTTGGATCCGCATCTTGTTTACCACGAATAGTCAGTTGATTGTTCTCCTGTGAGATCCTGATATTATCTTTTCTGAAACCAGCTAACGCCAACGTTATTCGAAAACCATATTCTCCTATTTGCTCTATATTATACGGTGGATATGAGTCATCCTGAGCCTTTGACATTGTATCGACCAATCTTTCGAAATGATCGAATCCCAAAAACAACGGACTACTAAAAAATGATAATCTATCCACTTGCCTCTCCAGTTTTAAGCCTAATCAGATAATTCTTTGGAAGCAGCGCTCAATTTTTTAGAGACGGCATCCAACTCTTCGGAAACTGTTTTCCGCACTTCCTCTTTGACTGCCTTCACTTCTTCGGAAACCACCTTCCGTACTTCTTCCTTGACTGCCTTCACTTCTTCGGAAACTGCCTTCCGCATTTCTTCCGTGACATCGCTCATTGTTTTCGATACAACGTTCGCATCAACTGCTGCCTTTCCTTCGGTGACACTGTTTGTGATGACATTCGCTTTTTCAGAAGTGCTTCCTCTCACTTCTTCGGCAACGACGCTTGCCTTTTTGGAAACGATATCCAATTCTTCCGCTATCTTTTCTCGCACCTCTTCTGCAACGGCACTTGCTTTCTTCGAGATTGCATTCACGTCTTCAGCAACGACCTCCCGCACTTCTTCTGCAACGGCGCTTGCCTTCTTCGAGATTGCATTCACATCTTCAGCAACTACCCCTCGCACTTCCTCAGCAACAGCACTGGTCTTTTTCGAAGCGGCTTCAATTTCCTCGGCAACTGCTTCTCGGACCTCTTCAACTACAGAGTTAACTTTTTTCGAGACGATGTTTATTTCTTCGGAAACTGCCACACGTACCTCTCCGGTTACAGAGCTAACTTTTTCTGATACGGCCTCAAACATTTTTCCAACGGCAGATTCTCGAACTTCTTCGGCCACAATACTCACTTCTTCTGATGCAACCTTCCATTCTTTGCGCACTTCTTTGGCCACGACAGCAGCTTCTCTCGAGATTGCGTTCCATTCTTTGGAGGCAGCATCGCATAGCTGTTGTTTTTTACATTTTCTAGATACCACATTTAACCAAGACCAAAATTTACTAAGCCATTCAGATTTTGGCGAACTTACGGATTCGTCAGCAGTCGGCTGCACACCAGATACGATTTCCTTCATTTCTTTGATCATAGGACCGCTATCTAGTCCCAATAACGTTGCATAACTTTTCACAAAACCAATGCAATAAACCAATTCCGGCATATTGGAAAAATCTTTCCGTTCTATGGCCTCAAGATAGCACTCTCGGATCCTAAGGCGATCTGAAACTTCTTTCAAACTTATGTTACAACGTTCTCTGGTTTTTTTAAGCAAATCGAGCAAACTAACCACTCCCCAAACTCAATGCACACTATGTACTTTTGCATATTCCAATGATACTATCAAGAGTTTTTGCGAAAACGGATGGTCGCTGTTATTCGTTAACAGAGGAAAGTCCGGACTCCATGGAGGATGGTGCCAGATAACGTCTGGCGGTGTTCCTCTGGTCGTTTGACCATTGGGGCGCTAGGGAAAGTGCAACAGAAAATATACCGCCAAAATAATTATTATTTTTTGGTAAGGGTGAAATGGTGAGGTAAGAGCTCACCGCATAGTCGGCAACGATAGTGGCATTGCAAACCCCACCTGGAGCAAGATCAAATAGGAATACCTTATATGGCCTCCACATAGACTTGTTTTTCGGCATTTTATGCTGATATTACAGGCAGAGTTATTCGGGTAGATCGCTGGATGTTTATGGTGACATGAACACAAGATGAATGACCATCGGAATATAATTTCCACAGAATCCGGCTTATAGTTTTCGCAAAGATTTTTTTCTCGTGTTTTTTCATTATTTTTAATGATTTCTTAATTGTTGTTTGATATCTTGGTTTTGCGTACATTTGAAGATGAGAGGTAATTATGAAGAAAATATTGTTCTGGTCGGCTGTGATGTCTGTATCATTGTTTTTAGAAAGCGTGAATACAGCCGCAGCAGCTGAAAGTGCTGCTGATAGTAGTACAGCGCAAAAAGCAGAAAGCCAGCAAGAGGCTTCTTGGTGGGACAAAATAAAGAGCATGTTTGGCTTTGGTTCTGCAGCAACAAACGACGTAAAAGCGCCTGAAAATGCTCCAGCAGCTCCAGATGCCGCAAAGACGCCTGAAGCAAGCGCTCCAGTAACCGCAGAAGCCGCAAAGGCGCCTGAAGCAAATACTCCAGCAACAGATGAAAAAACGGCTGCCTCTTCAAAAAAAGACGACGGCGATAAAGCCACTGAAGATGCTATGAAAGATGCTGGAGAAGAAGTACTAAAACTGGACGACGCGGCAGAATTCGGTAAATAGAGACCGCTGCATAATGCGATATTTTTTGCAAAGCACGCGTGTCGGAGAGCTAGGAAGATAGCAACACAGAACGCAGAGTAGTGGATGTGCATGTGTATCCGAGATGAAGCCAATTGCGAAAAAGATCCATTATGCAGCAGTTTCTATTTAGCCTGACTACTACTCCGCTTCTTTGAATTTACAATCCTTTTTGTGCGGTTTCGAACGCCTATTGGTCTCCTCAAGGTTAATTTAAAATATTCACCTATTCTGGAGACCTTTCACTTTCTTTGCGACTAAAAATATATATTCGCTCTATTTTCAGCTGGTCAGTTCCGTCTCATATCTTTCTGAACTTTGACAGAATATCCTAAACCTTTTTAGCAGTTTTGGCACCCTCACAACTTACAATATGTCTTAATTCAGCACAATCACTACTAAAAATTGTTGGAATCTTAACATATTTTTAACATTTTAAAAACTCACTTGGTGATAAGAGTGTTTTTTAAGTTTAGCATCAGCGCAAGACTAACTCTAACTTTTTTCGCTTTGAAATTCGAAACTACAACGACAACTCATCCAACTTTTATTTGCGCAAGTCCTTAACTCCGACTTAGCGATTGGATTTCAGAAATAGAAAGGCCAAGAGAGCTTGCTACAATATTTGAGTCGATACCTGCCAACAGCATTTTCTTGGCGGCTTCTTTCATGTCTCTTTCAATGCCTCTTGCTTCGCCCTCAATTTTGCCTCTTGCTTCGCCTTCCATTCTTGCTTCCCACATCGCGGAGTTATACTCAATCTCTCCATCATTTCTAATACGCATAAGCTCCTGAGCATCGGGATCTGACGACACAATATCAAACATTTCTACTGCCTCCTTTATTATCGGCTCAAATTCGCCTATCTTATCAACAATCTTCGAATGCGGGTTCTTGATATACTCAAGCCACCATGTAACAGGATTATCCTTTTGATATTCCTTCAACTTGGCCAATTCCAAAAAATGAATCTCTTCCGAATCTGTTAAAAGTTCGTAAGTCTCGTCATCTCTCATGTGGTAGGTATGCCAGTAACGATCGTCTTCAAATATATTCTTCTCGAGTATGTTTATGCATACGGTTTGGCAAAGATCTGCGAACTTCCCACCTCTTGGCAGCTGCTGAAAATATATCTCAGCCCAGTAAAAAAGAGAGCGTTTAATAAAATGATTTTGACTTTGCTGTTGGATCTCCACATTGACAAGGCGCCTGTCAGATGTTTCAGCCAGAATGCCTAAGCGCACTTCTTTTCCGCCAAGATATTCCGGTATCAGCTATGTTTTTCGTATTTGCAAATCCACTATCGGATTATCTTTCGCTCCCACAATAATGCTATTCAACAAATGAATCAGCATTTTTTTGCTGCGAGAATCACTAAAAATTAATTTAAATATCAAATCGCCGGCGACCGAACACATTCAAAATTCCCCAATAATTTACGCACCATCATACACAAGTATATAATATCACATCCAGCTCCAGAATGGCAAGAATAACATGAATTATTTTTCGCTTTGAAACGTGGAATTACAAAACGCTCCATTCCTTAATAAAGGCTCAAATCTAAATCTTCAATCCATTTGATTCAAGTTTTGCCAGAACGTTGGAGCAATCGCATTTTCCAACTGTAACAACTGCCGTCTTGGATGCTAGGATTCTGTGCGTTAGTTTTTTTACGTCATCGATGGTCACGGCTTCTATTTTTGCCAATATTTCTGCGTTATCCAATGTTCTGCCGAAAATTCGTATCTGATTGACAATCTGCTCGCAGGATGTGGTGTTATTTTCGCCGGCCATGAGCAAACTGGCCTTAAACTGAGCTTTTGTAATTTTAAATTCTTTTTCCGATATGTTGCTGCTCATGCTGAATATTTCGCTGGAAACAACATCTGATAGTTCTGCCAATTTATCGGCTGTCGTGGCGGAATACACTCCAAAAACACCGTTTCTTTTGTAGGAAGATGAAAACGAATAGATGGAGTAACAGAGTCCGCGCTTTTCCCTCGCTTCCTGAAATAACCTGGACGACATTCCTCCGCCGAGAATTGAGCTAAACATTGCCATGGTGTGGTAATCTGCATCAAGATTGGAGAGACCGTTAAAGCCAATGATTGCGTGCACCTGCTCCATCTCTCTCACGTCAGAATAGGAACCGCCGACGTAATCGTACTGCACATCATGCACGGGAGAAACGTCCGTCTTAAAGGCGATCAGATTTTCGTTGGCCATGTCCAGCAGTTCGTCGTGTGATAAATTTCCAGCTGCCGCAAAAACGATATTATCTGCGTTGTAGTATCTAGATCTGTAGTCCCGAAGATCGTCCGCAGTCATTTTTGTGACTACCTCTTCCTGCCCAACAATAGAATATCCCAACGATTGATTTTTAAAGCATATCTCCTGGAAATAATCAAAGATAATATCGTCTGGTGTGTCTTTCACCTGATACAATTCCTGCAGCACAACTTTTCTTTCTCTTTCAAGCTCTTTCGCTAGAAAAGTGGGATTCTGGAGGATATCCGAGAGAATATTCAACGCCACCTTTGTATCTTCACCAAGTATTTTTGCGAAATACGCAGTGACTTCTTTCGATGTGTATGCGTTCATGTAGCCGCCCACAGATTCGAGTTCTTCTGCTATTTCTTTTGCTGTTCTAGATGGAGTTCCCTTAAACGCCATATGCTCAAGAAAATGAGAGATTCCGTTGCTGGATATATCTTCGCATACACCTCCGGCTTCAACCCAATAGCCGACGACAACGCTTTCAAATCCATCTATTCTTTTCGTAACTACACGAATTCCATTGGAAAGCGTGGTTGATTTTACATTATTCACTTATTATTCTCCTTGTAACTATGCCGCTGTGTTTTTGACTTTTCTAGATCTTTTGATAAACTTTCCAAAAGCCTGTTATGTTTTGTTAAATCACGATTGTACCATTTTGTATCATACTTTTTTGTTGGCGATGATAATTGAGGAAGATTATTGCGCACAGGTATCGATTTACTGCGTTTTTTGGGGATTGGAGTCTTTTTCTGTTTTCCAGATACGTTCTTTTTTGGCTTTTTCTTGTTGTTAACTAACATAGTACTTTTTTTATTGGCAGACAACCGAGAAAAGCCTTCTTTTATCAAGGTCTTCACATGTCTGTCCCTTAGAACAGCGTTTTTCTCCCCAAAAACTACAACTATCAGTCTATCGTTTCCTTTGCGAGCCGAAACCGCAATATTGTACCCAGACGCGTTGACGAATCCGGTTTTTATGCCATCTACAATAACTCCGTCTTGGTTTCCCAAAAGGGTGTTGTGATTCCTATACACCTTCTTCTGGAAAGCGAACTTTTTGGTGGAAAAAATATTGTAGTAATCCGGACACTCTTTCAATATCGCTCTTGAAAGTTTTGCGATATCATTGGCGGTCGTTACTTGTCGCGCATCTTTCCAACCGGACGAATTAACAAAACGTGTGGAATTCATTTTCAGGCGCTTTGCCTCTTGATTCATCATAGCGACGAAACGTGTTTCTGATCCTCCAGCTACAAACTCCGCCAAAGCAACAGCGATATCGTTAGCGGATTTTGTGGCCATAGACAGAATCGCATCTCGTACACTAATAAAACTACCACTCTTTAGTCCAAGCTTGCATGGAGCCTGAGCCGCCGCATGTTGTGAGATTTTTATCATGCTATACAGGCTGATTTTTTTTTGCTTGAGCATTTTGAAAACAATGAAAAGCGTCATCATCTTTGCAAGAGAAGCTGGCTGTGTTTTTGCATTACTGTTGTTGGAATATAAAACACGACCGTCTTCTGCATTAACTACGATAGCCGCACTCGTGGGAGCGGTGCCTACAGCATAACAATCGCAGAAAAAAAACAAAAATAATACTAAACACCTAAGCAAAATTTACCACCACCAAAGTGACTCTGCCAACGTGACGTTGGATCCGTTTTCTATGCTTTCTGAAAGGCATGCAAGCGCTATTTTCAACGCTGAAACTGTTCTAATACTCGCATACAGCGCAACAGGTGGCAAAACAGAAAGCGCCAGTTTAGGACGTTTTAAGGCCGAACCCCTGATAACGGTTCTTGAATTTAGCAACCTGCCCACCGGTGTCAACCAATTGTCGTACTCCGGTCCATGCTGGATGGGACTTTGAATCGATATCCAATTTCATGGTGTCGCCTTCTTTCCCCCAGGTAGATCTTGTTTTAAACGCAAAACCATCTGTCATAACAACATTGATTTCGTGATAATCAGGATGAATATCTTTTTTCATAATAATTCCTCTAATCAGTAGTCGATATGATACACAAAATATTCTGCAATCACAATGGTAACAGACGCAAATATTTTTATGAAAAGGCCTATTCACGTATTATGTAACCGTTTGGCATTGGTAAGTGGATGGAACTTTTCTACGACTTCTTTCATCTTTTTTCTGCTGACGTGAGTGTATATTTCTGTCGTTGCAATGTCCTTATGTCCCAACATTTTTTTTACGCTGAGCAGGTCGGCTCCATTGTCCAGAATATGTGTTGCAAACGCATGACGCAGCACGTGGGGAGATATCTTGGTGGTATCGACACCTGACATCTTGGCTATTTTCTTGAGAATCTGAAATATTCGCTGACGTGTGATGTGCTTTGTCGTATCCACAGATGGAAACATCCAAACAGATTTCGGACAAACGTCGATCCAATCTTTCATCACCGGAATTACTGCTGAAGCAATGGGGACAATGCGTTCCTTGCTTCCTTTTCCCAGGATTCTCAGGAACTTCGATTCCACAATGGCGTTTCTTTTTACAGAAATCAGTTCGCTAACCCGCAAACCACTGCCGTACAGAAGATACAGTATCAGATCTGCCCTCAGCTTTTCTTCGTACTCCATGAGGTCAGTTGATTTTCTGAGTTTCTCCATGATTTCTTCACTTACAATTTTCGGCAATGGACGTGTATGCTTAGGCTGCGCTATAAATTCCATGGGATTTTTTTCCACCAGTTCCTCCTGGCACAGAAAAACAAAAAACTGATTCAAGGAAGATATCTTTCTTTTAATGGAGGAGGTTTTCAGGAGTTTCTTGTCCAATTCAGCAAGATACAGCGCTATATCATCATGAGTGATAGCGCAGGTATCTGCTACATTAATGGTGCATGCCGGCGCTTGCAGTACGTGCGTTGTATCATTGCTGGATCCGTCACGTTGGGGTGCAACCATAAAGCTACAGAAATCAACTAGATCCAGCACATATGATCGCACAGTATTTTCAGATACGTTTTTCTCGCTCTTGAGATACTCAACGAATAGTTCTAAAAAATGCTTCCAAATATTCTGCTCGGACATTAACTCTCCCACACCGATGTACATTAGACCTGTTGCGTAACCTTCCTCTGTTGGGGCTTTTTGTCGTCGTTCCGGTACTCGGATCCTCACGTACATCAAGTACGCTGCGGTCCTGCGTTCAGTATACTCCTAAAAAATCTTCCAACATAGTCGGTTATACAACAGGTCTAATGTGCCATTTTTCACAAACGAGCACACTATGCATCGTATCACCGTCGCCTATAAAAAAACAGCAACAATATCTATGTTTTTTTGTCGTCAGTGCTTGCAGCACATGCGCTTTATCATCATCGGATCAAACGTAACGTTGGCCTAAAAAATCCTCGGATATAGTCGGTTTTGCAACAGGTCTAATATTATTCGTATTTTTTGCTGGACTTTTTCCGTTTATCTTGTTAAACATATCATTGGTTAAAATGAACGTTGGAGATTTTCGTGGCTTTAAAAATTCGTTTGGCTCGCGGTGGAGCAAAAAAGCGTCCTTTCTATAGAATGGTTGTTACCGATTCTAGAAATCCGAGAGATGGTCTGTTTATTGAGAAAGTTGGCACCTACAATCCGTTCTTGTCCGCAGAGGATCAGACGCGTGTTGTTGTGAACGCGGAAAGAGTTAATTATTGGCTCTCAGTTGGAGCAAAAGCCTCTGACAGGGTCGCTTTGTTGTTGCATTCAAAAGGTTTGTGCGATAAGCCGGTCTTCGGTGAAACACCTAAAAAGTCCGCACCAAAGAAAAAGGCTCAGGAAAGATTAAAGCAGCTGCAGGAAGCGGCGTCTTAATTTGACAGGCGGCGATTTAATAGAAATTTTGCAGATTACAGGAGCGTTCGGAATCCGTGGGTTTTTGCGAGCGCTTTTGTACTCTGATACCATAAAAAAATACAAAACCATTTGCGATGCGTCCGGAAAAGAGTATGGATTTCGCGTCGTTAGGTTTATCTCTGGAAATTCAGTTGTGCTATCTCTTGATGGAGTAGCAGATCGAAACACGGCAGAGTCTCTGCGCGGTACTTCCCTTTTCGTAAAAAAGACAGATCTTCCAAAGCTTTCGAGCTCTGAATTTTATATATCTGATCTAATTGGAAAGACCGTTCGTGTGCAGGGAAGAGAAGAGATCTGCACTATAGTGAGTGTCTGCAATTACGGTGCCGGAGACTTAGTGGAACTCTCTTATAATGAAATTGCCTTTTTGGTTTTATTCACGAAAGAGAATTTTCCCGAAAGTGACGATGGCAGCTTGATAATTACAGCGGAAGCATTTGATTGGTACAAAGACTGATGTGGACCGCAAATGTTTTCACAATTTTTCCCGAAGCGTTTCCTGGAAATTTAGGCGTATCCAATATAGGAAAAGCACTTCCACGTAACGTCTGGCAATTAAATCTCATAGATCTGAAGGATTTTCCGGTAAAATCAGATAGAATCGACTCTGTTCCCTACGGAGGTGGAGCCGGCATGCTGCTTTCGCCAATTACATTTGAAATGGCCTACGAATCACTTTCTGAAGAGGCTCGATATACCAAAAAAATTTATTTTTCGCCTCGGGGACGTCAGCTGAAACAAAAAGATTTAGCGGACATGAGTAAGTCTTCGGGAATTACACTTTTATCTGGACGTTATGAAGGTGTCGACCAGCGAATCCTAGATCATTATGGATTTGAAGAGGTATCTCTTGGGGATTTTGTATTAATGGGAGGTGAAGTTGCAGCAATGGCCATCATAGAGGGATGCGTGCGCCTATTGCCGGGAGTTGTTGGCGAGGCCGACTCCATATGTACCGACTCATTTCAGAACGGATTACTGGAATATAACCAATATACGCGCCCACAACTATTTCACGAATTGAGTGTGCCAGAGGAAATTCTATCGGGAAATCACGAAAGGATACGCGAATTCCGATTAAATCAGTCGAAAGAAATTACCAGGAAAAACCGTCCAGATTTGTGGGGAGAATATGTATCCTCAGAAATGAACAAGATCCGGTAGATTAAGGAAATGTCCGCGCAGCGCTCGAATTCACTGCGAGGAATTTCCAAATGCCTAAAAGCGCGACGCCTTAATGCGCGTCTTTTTTATCATCGCCTGAATTACCATGGGTAGGTTTGCTCGAGCTGGATGAGCTAGAACTACTGGAACTGCTGCTGGAGCTAGGAGAAGTGCTGCTTGGGCTAGAAGTGCCAGCAGAACGCGGCAAGAATCCTAGCTGACGAGATGAGCATAGATTTACATCAGCTTCGCTAAACACTGCTACACTCCTCATTTCGACGTTGCCAATTTCATTGCGAAAAGGAACATTATTCATAGATTTCACGTTAACATAATAAAGTACTTCATTTGAAGTTCTGCTAGAACTCGATGAACTACTTGGGCTAAAACTTCTGCTAGAGCTCGATGAACTAGTCGGACTCAAACCGCCGCTAGAACTCGATGAACTACTTGGGCTCACACTGCTGCTAGAACTCGATGAGCTAGCACTACCACCAGGGATAGCTACACGACGCGCACCAGGACGAAGCCGACTTTGAGCGTGCTGACCTGCAGACAAAAACACAAAGTCTTTTGGATCATGCAGCGGACAATAAACTTCTATTAGTTGGCCAAAAAATGGCAGATGCGCTAAGAGCCGCTTACATTTATAAGCCGAAGCATTCGGCGCTGGATAAGCAAGACGCTTCAGGGTTAGCTCATCCATAAAACTTTGCAAGGCTTCTTCCAGCTGAACGCTTATGTTCGACCGGGAGACAAAAGCATACCGAACGCTGCAGTTCGCCCCATTTCCATATGGTACATGCACTAGAATAGGTCTGAGTGCCAAAATGAGTCCTCCGGCAATATTCGGCAACACATCAGTAGCAGGAAAAGATGAAGTAGCACGCCAGACATCGAATAATGCAAAACTTGTTGGCAGTGGCTGTACATTAAAGTAAGGAAAGGCATAAGCCATTTGTGATGGTGTATATGACGCAGCGGCGATCCTTAACGGTGGCGGTGGAGTAGAAGTAGCAGAAGAAGCACGTGAGTTGCCAGTTGGTAATGACGTTAGAGCGCTATATGATGAGCTACTACTCGACGATGATGCAGCAGAACTTCTTCGCGCTGGTGGTGGAGTGGAAGTAGCTGAAGAATACACGCTGGATATGCTCTTCTGTGATGACTCCGGAGTGCTAAATGATGAGCTGCTAGGTGAGCTGCTACTGGACGATGATGCTGCAAAACTGGTTGGCGGTTGTCGAAGAGGCAGCGGCGGTGGTCCAGGCGAATCTTCTCGTTGTGCTTCAGACGAATCTAGGCGTTTACGTTTATATTCGTTAGCATCTTCTTTTTCGTCATATATATATTCCCTAGGTCTTTTCGTTTTTCTGAAAAATTCTGCCGGTATATTGTCCGCGTCTCCAGAGCGTCCAGGTGCAGCACTGGTATTTCCAGCATTTTCCGGTTCTATATGCATGTTGTTTGCCTTCCCACGACGGCTTGCACGTTTCTGTCTACTGCCGGAACTAGATAAGCTAGTACTTGACGAACTACTGCTGGAGCTAGACGAACTATTGCCTAAATTTAACGATAGATCACCGTTCCCCGTGCTTTGCTCAGTAGCGTTATCTGTATTTGCACTATTTACCACATCCATCGTTGGAATCGTAGTATTCTTTTTTTTACCATTTTCTTTTATCATGCTGCCGTTGGCCAAACCAACTAGCGTAAAGAGAGTGATACCGTACAACAAACTTCTTTTCATATATATCCCCCAAAAATAAATACACTTTTCATTTTCAAAGTTGGATTTCTATAAAATTTCAAACATCCTGCAAGGAAAAACATTGGAATTTTATTTCAAGCAACTTCTTTAGAAAATTTATCGGCTGTAAATGAGAATGTCAACGGTAAAGATTGCAAATTTATAAAAAAATCATATCGTTTTTCATTAACGTTATCCATGAATAGAAAATAACTTTTAGATTGCTGTCCGGATAAATAGAGGGACGGCTTGTCTTTTCTGGATTCATACGGCTCTTCGTGGCTCTGAAGTGGTTGCACCACAAGCGTTTATTAGGCAACGCCTGTACGGCACGCACTGAACCATGTTCCCTTTGATAATAGTTGATCCCCTTTGCGACGCAAGTTCGTGAAAAACTGGTCCCAAAAATTTCCTAATCTCGTTGATGAATATCGATCAGATAAAAAGTTGAAGATGTATATCAATTTAACAAGTTCCGGCTCTTTACACAAAATTATTTATGGTCTCAAGCTTTTCGTGGAACAGTATGTAAGTTTAATGGTAATTTAGGATCAGTTTGTGTACGTTTACTTCGGAGGCTTTCAATGACACAGAAATGCAGGATCTACTCAAGCGAAGACTTTGTTCATTTGAGAAAAGTCGGAGAGCTTACAGCTCATATTTTAGATTACATAACTTCGTATGTGACCGATGGCGTTACGACTCTTGAACTGGATAGACTGTGTCACGAGGAAATTCTCCGACACAACGCCATTCCCGCTCCACTAGGCTACAATGGGTATCCGAAAGCGACTTGCATATCTGTAAATCATGTGGTGTGTCACGGCATACCCTCTGATAAGAAATTGGCTGATGGCGATATACTCAATATAGATATTACGGTTATACTAAATGGATGGTACGGAGATTCCAGCAGAATGTATGTGGTTGGAAAACCATCGAAAAGAGCCATGGAGTTAATAGATACGACCTACGAGTCTCTAATGTTAGGCATAGGTTTAGTGCGTCCTGGCATACGCCTTGGAGACATAGGGCACGCCATTCAGCGTTTTGTAGAAGCAAGAAAATTTTCTGTCGTAAGAGATTATTGCGGCCATGGAATAGGACGCGTATTCCATGATGATCCTACAGTCTTGCACTTCGGTAAATCAAACTCAGGCCCAATGCTGGAACTAGGAAATGTGTTTACCATCGAGCCAATGGTAAATGTTGGTGGATATAAAACCAAAGTTCTGAAAGACGGATGGACCGCAGTAACCAGCGATCGATCCCTATCAGCTCAGTTTGAGCACACAATCGGAGTAACGGAAGAAGGATGCGAGATTTTCACTCTCTCAAAGTTAGGGATGCATAAACCACCATATGATATTAAGCGACAGTAAAAATATCCACCATTTAGGGCATAGAAAACGTCTGAAAAAGAGATTCTCAACCAGCGCACAATATCTTCCGGACTATGAAATACTAGAGCTGCTGCTATTTTATGTTTTTGCAAGAAAAGATACGAAGAAACTCTCCAAGGATCTACTGGAGCACTTTAAAAGTCTGAAATCCATTGTGTATGCGGAAGATGCAGAACTAAAGAAAATTCCAGGAATCGGTGATTCGGCCGCTATATTATTTGCTGTAATACGCGAGATATTCAGCAGAATACACAGGGAACGGGTTGTGGAATGTGAAAGCATTTCATCCAGTGATCAGGTGGCATCATATTATGCAAGTCTGTTGGGAAACGAAAAAAGAGAACAGCTGCGCATAATGTTCCTCAACAACAAGAATAAACTCATAGCTGACGACATTCTACAGATCGGAACAGTTAATCACACAGCCATATATCCGAGGGAAATAATACAGCGCGCTCTGGAATACGGAGCCAGCGCCATGATAATGATACACAATCATCCGAGCGGAGATCCGCAACCTTCTCGCCAAGATATCATCGTTACAAAAATGATAAAAGACGTGGCACAAAAACTCGATATCCTTTTGCTGGATCATCTAATCATCGGAAAAAACGGAAACAAGTCCCTGAAAGAAATGGGAATAATTTGAAAGTGTTTTTCGGCACGTTCGGTACGATTTGCATGAATAAAGTCAAGAAGTTTTTGCAAGATGTAATGCTGGACGAAATTTTTGCCCAACATGTTTCATTCATTGACGGAACGGAGTCAGGAGAATAGGTTAAAAAGTTTCTCGAGTAACGATTGTGGTGGCACGTGTTTGTTACTTGCATCTTGCGTTGCTTTGATTTCCCAATTATAGTCTTGAATGATCGAATCCCAACAGATGATTTCATAGGCGGTACAAAGCGTCTCAAAGATGAGGTTAATGACATTTAGGCGAGCATCAGGCCCTGTCAAGATACTGGTCGCCTCGTAAGCAAGCGATGCCAACCTGAGATGTCCGTTTTCGCGAAAACCAACGGGGTCGCTTGCCAGGATCTGCGTCGATTCTGGCAGTAGTTCCTTTTCCATGTGCGTGTAGCTGTCAGTTTTTCTGGAAGACATCAAGTTCCGCAGAGCACGGACGGTGGCGAGCCGGTCATACCTGTATTGTGCCCCGTGATATTCATAGTCGGGGTCATCGTGCAAATCGTCCAGTGTCATCCTCAAGGCAACGGCACTCCCCATACATCTTTGGCATTCAGCTTGGATGCAGAACAGTTCCAGAAAGGCAACATGAGCATTGGCAGAGCCTGCAGGACATTCAAAAATTTCGTTCATCTTCGAAATAAGCGTTTATATGAATGCTTGGGTGGCAAGGAAAAACATATTTTTGCCTGTTTTTTTGTATAGAATTTTTTGGTTATTTTCGGAAATATACCACTCTCTCTTTGACAAAATATCCGTGAATAGCCAATTTTTCTAAACTGCTCATGCGTTCGGATTTTTCTGAAATTCCAATGGTGCGATCGGAGGGAATTGAACCCACGACCCCGAGATTAGGAATCTCGTGCTCTATCCAGCTGAGCTACGACCGCATGCAAACGTAGTATGGAAGAATGTACACGCTAATTTACCAATCTTCAATAGGCCAGTTTCACTTCGGAGTCATTAAATTTTAGAGCACGTCGTCAGACACAAGCTTTTCGCCCTTTCAACCGCTAACTCCGCCTCAAGTTATTAATCGCGGTAGACGTGGTACGGCTTTGGCGGCCGTCACCACCCAGTACAGGTCTGAGCTTGACCCACTACTTTTATTTGGTGATTTTTGAGCGTTTTTCTAACCTTTTTGTAGTATTATACCAGCTCAATTCTTTCCAATCGTTATCGTGAGCATCGAAAATTAATCAAAATCGTAAAAGAATCTCCACAAAGGATCAAAAACAACTCAGAATGGCAAAATTCTTGATGCAATCCAAGGAAGGCTAGCCTTGCTTTTGCAACACATTCGATAATTGAAGTCATGCAATTCCTGAAATATCAGAGAAATGTGCTCTACAAAAGTAGTGGGTCAAGTTTAGCCCCAAAAGCTGCAACTGGTGTTTGTTTGGTCTGCCTCCCTCTTTGAGACCAAACATCTCCTGGTCCCATTTGTGACGTATTTTGAAAGTTTTCTGGATCTCCAATTTTTTATTGTTTATTTTTAGACCATGCTCCAGAATCAAAAACTATCGCAATAGCAGCTGCACACAAAAACAACTTTTTCATATTTAAATCTCCCTAGTTAAAAAAACGAACACATTGTCTATGACAAGGCATAAATCTTAATAAAAGGTAAAATTCTAAAGGTATTTTTTGTTTTTTTTGTAAAAAAATCGATTGCAATAAGGAGGGAAAGTTTCCTTTTTTAATAACTGCAAGCGTTAGCTAAATGCGCTTGAGCTGTCTTACAATGTGAAGAATGCCAAAAAATATTGCATCTTTATCGATAGAAAATTTTTTCAAAAAGTTTCCTAAATATATTCTGTAGCCTCTGTGAAACATACTTTATTTATGATGCTGTCTTGTGTATGGTTAGTAAGTTAACGAACACTGTGAATTGGGAATCTCAACTCCTACTATTTGTTAAAAACCCTGATTCGCAGTTGTTCGTTGACGTCTCGATTTATATCGTTTATGGAGGACTGATGTTTCAGGTGAGAATCCATGGTAGAGGTGGACAGGGAGTTGTTACAGCTGCAGAGATGTTGTCTATAGCTGCGTTTCTGGAGGGAAAGCATGCTCAGGCGTTTCCTAGTTTTGGATCTGAAAGGATGGGGGCTCCGGTGCAATCCTTCTGCAGAATTTCAGACGTTGAGATAAGACTGAGAGAACCTGTCCTAGAGCCAAATGCCGTCATAATACAAGACCGAACCGTGATAGAACCGTCCAACGCGTTCGGAGGAATTGTAGATGGAGGATTTGCGCTGATAAATTCTCCGGACAAATTATCCTGCGATTTCAAGTCCAACGACGTCACTGTAGCATGTGTGGGAGCAACGGAAATTGCTCTGGAGCACGTTGGAAAGCCGTTACCAAACGCAGTTCTACTCGGAAGTTTCGCCGCTCTAACGGGAATTATCAAAATCGATTCAGTAATAGAGGCCATAAGAACGAAATTCTCCGGAGCCATTGCCGAAAAAAATGTCAGTGCCGCCAAGGCAGCATACGATAAGATATCTTAATTAGAGACTACAGTATAATGAGATATTTTTTGCAAGACACTCGTGTCGTAGACCTAGGAAGAACGCAGCGCAGGACCGCAGTGTACTCATTGTACATGAGGATCCGAGCAGCGGATCTGACGAAGTCAATTGCGGAAAAGATCCATTGTTCTGTGGTCTCTAGCGCAATATATAAAGATGGAGTGTAAAATGTTACTTCAGCTAGAAGGATCTCAAGCAATATCAAGAGCCATCGCGCTGTGTCGTCCAGGTGTGATTTGTGCTTATCCCATAACGCCCCAGACGCACATAGTGGAGGATCTCGGACAGTTGATTCACTCTGGTGAATTAAAAAACTGTGACTATATAAATGTCGAATCCGAAATGGCCGCACTCAGTGTTACCATAGGATCGCAGGCCGCCGGAGTCAGGAGCTACACGGCTACTTCCAGTCAGGGATTGCTCTACATGATCGAGGCTGTCTATAACGCGTCCGGATTGGAATTGCCGATTGTAATGACATTGGGAAATCGCGCAATAGGCTCTCCTATCAATATTTGGAACGATCACTCGGATGCAATGTCAGTGCGAGACGCCGGCTGGATCATGTTGTTTCCGGAAACCAATCAGGAAGCTGCAGATCTGCATATCCAAGCTTTTAAAATAGCAGAAGTCGTTAAATGTCCTGTAATGGTCTGTGTCGATGGATTTATTTTGACACACGCTTACGAACGAGTGGATATACCATCTCAGGAAATAGTGGACGATTTTCTTCCGCTATATAAACCGCACGTTAGCCTAGATACAAAAAATCAATTGGCTATTGGCACAATGGTACCTCCGGAGTACTTTATGGAAGTGAGATATCTCGCTCACAAAAGACAATCTGAGGCGCTTGGTATAATAGATTGCGTCGGAAAGAAATTTCAAGAAAAATTCGGGCGTCAGTCCGGAGAACTCATAAGAACCTACAACACGGAAAATGCCGATACGATAATCATCGCAATGGGATCAGTTCTGGGTACAATCAAGGATACTGTCGATGAATTAAACGCCCAAGGTGGGAAGTTCGGAGTCGTATCGATTGTTAGCTACAGACCGTTTCCAGCGGAAGCCATCAAAGCCGCCATCGGAAATGCTAAACGCGTTGTTGTGTTGGAAAAAGCGCTAGCGGTGGGAATCGGCGGAATATTATCCAAAGAGGTCGAACTAGTACTAAGAGATACGAAAGCTAAAGTTGTATCTACCATAGTTGGGCTTGGTGGTAGAATCATAACCAAGAAAATGCTGGCAGATTATCTGCTGCAGGATCATTACGAAGCGGAAGTATTCCTGGGACTTAATAACGAAACCGTAGAACGAGAACATAAATCAATTAAAAGCTGTTGCTGCAAGCAAAAGGTGAACCAATGACTACTCTTACAATTGGAAATCGACTAGATAAAGAAGATACCGCAGTGCAGTCGGAGCACGATCGGAAAAATACCCTAACCAGCGGTCACAGAGCGTGTCAGGGATGCGGAGAGGCGCTTGGTGCTCGCTGCGTTATTGATGCAGCATACAAAGCCACCAACGGAAAGATTGCAGTGGTTAATGCGACCGGGTGTCTGGAGGTGTTTTCCTGCATTTATCCGGAAAATTCCTGGCAAGTGCCATGGCTGCATTCGTTATTTGGAAACGCGCCCGCTGTGGCGACCGGAGTTGCATCTGCGTTTCGTGTGTCCGGAGATAATGACATGCGAGTTATTGCGCAAGGCGGAGACGGAGCCACCTGTGACATAGGCATGGGATGTTTGTCCGGAATGTTCGATCGCAACGATGACGTTCTCTATGTGTGCTATGATAACCAAGCGTATATGAATACCGGAGTGCAGAGATCTAGCGCAACTCCCATCTATACGAGAACGGCCACTACGCTTCCAACTGCCGGATACATTGGAAATGCCATTGGAACCGGAAAAAATGTTCCGGAAATAGCGATGGCTCATGGAATACCATACGTTGCCACGGCCAGTATCGCAAACATAAGAGACATGGAGGAGAAAGTCTTAAAGGCGATTAGCATAAGAGGCGCACGCTATCTGCATGTGCATGTCCCATGTCCGTTGGGATGGGGATATCAGCCGTCAGAAACCATTCGAGTAGCCAGAATGGCCGTTGAATGCGGTTTGTTTCCTTTGTTTGAAGCAGAAAATGGCGTTCTTGTCGGATCAACTCCGGTCGATAATCCAAAACCAGTTGAGGAATATCTGAGAACACAGCGTCGATTTGCACATTTATTTGGGAAAAACGCTCCAGCCGACGCAATTGAAGCTATACAGCGGATAGCAAGTGGAAACATAGAAAAATATAAACTAAGCGGAGGATTCTAATGACGAAAAACCAACGTGACGTTGGATCCACTAATGATAAAGCATCAGTAGTACAACCATCAGAAAACGCCTGTGGTGCAACCACCGAAGCATTATCGCCTGTGGTGCAACCACCTGCGACTAGTTTGAAGAATAAAACTGGATCCTGGAGAACCGTAAAACCAGAGTATGTCAAGCGATTGCCTCCGTGTAACATGACGTGTCCGGCCGGAGAGAACATTCAGGAATGGCTCTCGCTGGCTCAGGAGGGAAAATTTCAGGATGCGTGGAAAGTCATCATGAAGGACAATCCATTTCCAGCCATTATGGGGCGTGCTTGCTATCACAACTGTGAGCTAACGTGCAATAGAGGTCAGTTCGATAAATCAGTCAATATAAATCTTCTGGAGAGGTCTATTGGAGATCTCGCAATTAAAAATAATTGGAAAGTGGATGTGCCATCAGAATCAACCGGAAAGAAAGTGCTCATTATTGGTGCAGGTCCAAGTGGATTAAGTGCTGCGTATTTTCTTAGAAAATTCGGGCACGACGTCACTATCTACGAAAGCCACATAAGGCCAGGCGGCATGATGAGATACGGCGTTCCGTCCTACAGACTGCCAAGATGGGTCATTGATGCAGAAATAAAGAGAATAATCGATACCTGGATAAAGCTTTCCTGCAATAAACGTGTACAAAATATAAAAGATGAAATTCCAAATTTCGATGCTATATATGTGGCGACTGGGGCTCACATAGCATCTGAAACTGATGTTGAAATGAAGGGAAAAACCAACGTATTCGACGCTATAGATCTATTCCGAAAAATGGAAGATGGGCCATTTTTCGACAGCAGTGTAATCGGAAAGCATGTCCTCGTATATGGTGGCGGAAATACGGCCATTGATGCCGCTAGAACCGCGCTACGCTTGGGAGCGGAAAGCATCAAGATCATCTATCGGAAAACTCTGGATAAAATGCCGGCACACGACAGTGAAATCCAAGAGGCTCTTCAGGAAGGCATAGAAATACTGTATCTCAGATCCATATCAGTAATTGATGGAAAGAAAGTTCTGCTGGATAAGATGGATCATAACGCAGAAACCGATGTACTGTTGAAAACCGGCGAAACCGAAATTATCTCGGCGGATTCTGTTATATTCGCCGTAGGGCAGTCCATAGATGAAGGAATTGTAGCAGACATCGACGATATCGTTATTTCGGAAAAGGGAGTCATCGAAGTCGATAAAAATATGATGACCGGTGCCCGAGGCATATTCGCTGGTGGCGACGCTGTTCAAGGAAAAAGAACCATCACAAACGCCATTGGACATGGAAAGAAAAGCGCAAAGTGCATCGATGCGTATCTGCGCGGAATCGACATGGTTAAAGATGGAAAAGCCGAGGTCGCTAATTTCCGAAAAATAAACATTGCTTACTTTAAAAGAAGTGATAGACTAAAAGTCGACAGATATGATGGAATATCGTTTGAGGAGAAGAACGTATCGCTGTCTGAAAAAGAAATAGTTTCGGAATCTCGGCGCTGTTTTTCCTGCGGTAATTGCTTTCATTGCGATAACTGCTATGGCTATTGTCCGGATAACGCCATCAAAAAATCTGCAGATGGTACGTTAGCCATTGATTACGATTACTGTAAGGGATGCGGAATTTGTGCTACGGAATGCCCGTGTGGATCTATAAAGATGATCCCAACGTGACGTTGGATCCAGTTGTTGCACCTTCTGAAAGGTATGCGAGATGTAATTGCAATACTGTACGTGTTCAGTGATTTTCTGGATCCCTACGTCGCTACGCTCCTCTGAATGACGAGAATTTCAGCGTTTTTCGTCTTAGAGCTACGTAGTAGCGTAGTGGGCAGTGCATTCAATGATTCTCGGCTTCGCTAGGAATGACGGTAGTTCTAACATTTCTCGTCATCCATGGGAGCGTAGCGACGTAGTGATCCAGTGGAACAAAATCCATAGAATCCAACGTCACGTTGGGAGTTAAGTAGTGACCATAAGGTTATTATCACAGAATTTGATCAATCAGATTGCAGCAGGTGAGGTAATTGAGCGCCCCTCATCTGTCATAAAAGAATTAATTGAAAACTCCATTGATGCGGAAGCGTCAGAAATTTCCGTCAGTATAATTGATGCCGGAAAGAGTTTCATTTCCATCGAAGATAACGGCATCGGAATGGACAAAGAGTCGCTGGAAATGTGCGTTATGAGCCATGCGACATCGAAGCTAACTGCGGAAAATCTCTTTAATATACATACATTTGGGTTTCGCGGAGAAGCATTGCCATCCATAGCGTCCATATCTCGTTTATCGATATCATCTGCGCAAGCATCGTCCTCTGAAGGATGGCTAATGCAACTGGAAGGACAAAATAACCTTGGCATATCTCCGATCAATAGAAAAACCGGAACCACTATCGAAGTGCGCGACTTATTTTTCGCCACTCCAGCTCGTCTGAAGTTTCTGAAATCGGATTCCTACGAATCAGACAGTTGTCAGGCGATTTTCCATCGCATGGCGTTGGCGTTTCATGATGTCGGATTCCGATTTTTCGATTCCAACAAAGAAAAGCTTCACTACGAAAAGGCAGGCACTCTCCCTAGACGCATTCAGGACATTTTCGGAGAGGAATTCTTTAAAAATCTCTTCGAAGTGTGTGTTGGAAAAGGTCCACTGAAACTCTATGGATTTATAGGAGTACCTACATTTAATAAAGCGTCCGGAAATAGTCAATATTTCTTCGTTAATGAGCGCTATGTAAAGGACAAGGTTTTCGCATCAGCGTTGAGATCTGCATATGCAGGACTGGTTCCTCAGGGGCGATATCCAGTAGCCATACTTTTTCTGAACGTGCCCTACGACGAAGTAGACGTAAACGCTCATCCGACAAAGGTGGAAATTCGCTTTCGTGATTCGGAAGGCGTCAGATTTTTCCTTGCTTCGGAACTGAAAAAGGCTCTCTGTGCGTGCCACACAGGCACTAGCGTGACGGTGGTTGCACCACGGGCACAAACTCATGCAGAATCTGCTTCAAAATCGAAGATGGCGCCTGTATACAATACAGTGGTTGCACCACGAGCGTTTCCTTTTGTTAATCCAGCATCGAAGATAGCACTGGTACACGCTGAAACTGGTAGCGAAGCAGAAAACGAGTCCAGCGTCACGTTGGCGTTGAAGACTGCGCTCGCACACACTGCAGAAGGTAATAAAGAAGAAAATGGATCCAACGTCACGTTGGAAGAAAATGGATCCAACGTCACGTTGGAAGAAAACGAGTCCAGCGTCACGTTGGAAGAAAACGAGTCCAGCGTCACGCTGGTGTTTGGGAACGCGCTGGCTCAGATCGGGAATACCTATATAGTTGCAGAAAATGAAGATGGCTTAGTCATAGTGGATCAGCACGCGGTTGCTGAAAGAATTACGATGGAGAGATTAAAGCAGAATTTATCGCTGGAATCGCAGAATCTGCTCATTCCAGAAGTCTGCAATATGACTGAGTCAGATGTAGATATTATCGAGAAGAATAACGATCTGCTAATAAAATTGGGAATATATGTTGAGAAGCTATCGAATGATTTGATTGTGGTGAACGCGGTTCCGGCTATATTGGAAACCTGCGATGCAAAATCCCTTATTTTAGATATAGTTGATGAATTGTCCGCTTTTGGTGACACCTACACAATTGATGAAAAAATACACAAAGTGCTTGCTACTATTTCTTGTCATGGCAGTCTGCGAGCTGGTAAATCGTTAACTATTCATGAAATGAATTGCCTGCTCCGGCAAATGGAAAAAACCCTGAATATAGCGCAGTGCTGCCATGGTCGCCCATCCTATATAACAATAGACATGAAAAAATTAAATAAATTTTTCGAAAGATCTTGAACAACTATATTGTGACACTATATAATAATCAGATAATGATGAGATTGAATATGAATAACAGAATAAGATTACAGCCACTTGTTGATTTAAGCGACGGATCCACTCTGGGATATGAGGCTTTGTATAACAAAGAAGATTCCCGTGAGTTCCCGAGCGCATCTAGCATATTGCGTGACGTAGTTTCCGAATGCAGAAGTGAAATGAACTTTCAACTATTCATAAACATGACAGTTGCTGATGCCGCTGACAATAAATTCTATGATAACTTCACGAGAACCATGGATGATCTCGAGATAAGCGGTGATAGGATTGTACTTGAATTAAACGAAGGCACGCATCCTGAATTTATAGAGCAAATAAAGAAATCTTTCAGTCTTCTTCGCCGCCATAACATAAAGATAGCTCTCGATGATTTCGGAACAAAATATTCCACAATGGAATACATGAACGAATTGCCTGTTGATATTGTGAAGATAGATCAAAAATTTGTGCAAAGCGCTCCATACAGCAGAAAGAGCAGATCCATGTTGAAATTTTCTGCAGCTCTCTCTCATGATATCGGCTGCAAAGTCATAGCAGAAGGCATAGAAACCGTCGATCATCTTGATTGCGTAAGAGATGCACAAGTTGACATTGGACAGGGGTTCCTTTTTCTTACTCCTTCGCCAAAAATGGAGACGCATAAAACGCCGTTTATAAATCTTAACGATTTTTTGCTATATATATCAAACGGTTTTTCAAAGCGAGGCTTCCAATCGCGCTTGATGGCCTAAGGATCGTTAACCTAAGCCGGAAGCGACAACCTTCCTGGCTTAGGTAACTGCTCCAAAGGTTTCAGCTTCTCTTGGACCTGTTGCGAAACCGACTATATCCGAGGATTTTTTAGGCCAACGTGACGTTGGATCCGATAATGATAAAACGCATGTGCTGCAAGCACCGACAACAAAAATACCGGATAGAGGAAGGTTTCGCAACAGGTCTTTGTGTAACATCATTTCCTAAAGACAAGTCTCGCCCTTCGTTTTCTGCTCCAGGCACGTTTTTTCCTGTATTTTGTGCCAAGAGACTTCATCCTTGCGTGCACTGAAGATACTCGACAATTGAAATGTTGCGCTATTTCTCTGAGACACGCCTGCGGGTTATCGAGCACATACTGCTGTAACTCACTGGCCTTTAGTTTTGTGGCACCTCTTGTAGAGGCCTTCGGCTTTAAACAACCAGTATCATTGCGTAGTTTGACCCAATTCCAAACAGTCTTAGTGCTTATGCCAAACAATTTTGCAACGTAAGATTGAGAGTAATGCATGTCTATGTACTTCATTACCTTCTCGCGCAGATCTTCTGAATACACCATACTACCTTCCATTACACATACTAATGGTTGCATAATACGATAAACATATTGTCGATGCAATCATGAGTTGAAAAAAATAAATGCTGTTATTGTGTTTGGTATTGCCTCATCATGCCCCAACGAAAGAGCCCAAGTTTGGGGATCCTTTTGTAATTTTTCGGCAACAAATTCAAATTTTAGTCAGGCAATTAGACTAATCGTTAAAAAATCTATAGATTATTATGGTGGGATGGAGTAAGCCGACAAGCTTCCGGCACTGCCGGGACGTCATGACTTCTTGTTTTACCTGCCTTTTTCTCATGCTTTGTGGATGTTTATATGAATGCGGGGGTAAGATTTTTCAGATTACGTGTGTCAACGCAATTTAGAAATGTCCGGTTTTGGTAGGCTGAACAAGTCCCACCCAAGCGGTACATTTCTTGCAATTTAGGAATAATCCTAATATCTCAATGGCTCCTAATTTGTTATGCCACAGAGAAATTTTGTTGAGAAATCAGATGATCAACAAGAACACTCACTTCCTTTGCGTCTGCAATAGTCGGCGTTTTCTTATTGTTAGCCAATATTTTATACGATATACCGCCTTCACTTAGCATTTACTGCAGCCATCATGGCATCTTCTAACGTTTTAAACTGATGGATTATGTCTCTGATTTTGTTTTTTAGCCAATCCCAAAAATGTTCTATTGGATTCAAATCTGGCGAATATGGGGGCAAGAAAATCACTCTGCATCCAGCCTTCTCTATGATTTTTCTCACTTTTTCTTTGTTATGGAATTTTGCGTTATCCAGAATGACCACTTGTCCAGGTTTGAGTTCTGGCACAAGACATTTCTCAGCCCAAGTTTCCACCAATGTCGCGTTACAGTTGCATTTGAACCCCATCGGTGCTACTACTTTTCCGCAGTTCCAGCCAGCAATCATATTTTCTCTCGCAAATTTCTTGCCTGAAGTCTCACCATAAACGCGCTCTTTGCGTGGGGCTCTTGCCATCTCTCGAACCAAGCATTCGTTTATACCACTCTCGTCAACATAAACAAGATCTTCTTTTGGTATCTCTTTGATTTCATTCCATATTCCTGTCGTTGTTTCTCGTCTCTTTCTTTGTACAACAATCTTTTTTTTTATGTGTGATCCCAAAAAGCTTCAATCTCTGGTGAACTGCAGAAATCACACAACCAAAATGCTCTGCTATTTCATGCAAATATGCGTCCGGATGTTCTTTTATGTATTGAAGTAGAGCATCCTTTGGCAGCTTGCGCGCCTTCCTTTCAGGCTTTTTCGGCTTCAAGCTGCCAGTATTCTTTCTCTGGTTTACCCAACTCCTTAGTGGTAGTTATTAACTACCACCAAAGATAACACTTTCTTCTCTCATTTCCAAGTCATTTCATCTAAAATTTAAATGCTGTGGAGGTTAATTTCAGGGAATTTGGGATTATTGCTCAGCTTCCAAGTAATTGGAATAATGTTTTTTGCTAAATATATTTTCTTAAACAACGAAACAAAATTTACATAAAAAATTATTGTTATTTTTAAATATTTGCTGTATACAGGTTATAACATTAATTTAAAGTTTTTACACTGACAATTGGTTGTCGGTGGCTTTAGGTTGGTTCTTTAAATGGAGTAAATCATGAAGAAGATTGTAGTTACAATTTGTTTGTTCGGAGCGGCATTATTGAATGCATCTAATTTGAGTCCTATAAAGAGGAGTGTGAGTAGCTACCAAAGCAGTACTCCTAGTGCACCAACAAGTAGGCTTATAATAAGCTCATCGAGTCCAGCATATATTGAGCCAATTGAGGTAACTGACGATTTTGAAATTTTCAATGGGTTGCCCGGAATGAGGCGAGATATGATTTTACACTTGATTAATATTTTAAAAAGCAGAGAACTATATGATTCTACGGAAAAGCGAGAACTAGATATTCAGGCTATATTAGATATTGGTCAGGAGACTGCTATTTGGAAGAAACACAAACATTTCATCGAGATTATGAGAAATTATGATAGGCTTACGATGGATCAAGTAGCGTGCCTACGTTCTCGCGGTGCGAACAAGACAATAGATATGTTAATTGAAAAAGGTCTTTATGATGAATATGATGCAGTGTGGCGCAATCGGTATAGCGTTATGCTGCGTATTGAACCTAGGGCTTGGATCAAAGGTCTCGAAACGCTAAGGACTACGCTTTTCTGCTGGAAAATAAGATTGGAAGCGTTTCCTTATCAATTAAAGGCAGCACGCACGCCTTACATCCAATGCTACTGGGGACCAGATGTAAGAGGTATATGGTCCTGGATATCAGATCCAAACTATTTTAGGAATGTATATAATAAGTGGCATGAGATACAGGCCCAACAGGCTGATTCGCTTACTGATGAGAACTTGAAAAAAAAGCTATCCATCTCAACAGTTGTAGCTGTTGATGACGATGATGTCGATGATGTCGATGATTATGGTTATGGTGATTAATAACAAGTTTTTGTAGGCTATGAATATTATGGTGTCGTGAGTGTCAATGTATTGCGGATGTTTCATGGATCTTCTTATATACACATTCATAGTGAGAAGTTGAATTTTCTTTTCCCTGGATTCCTACGGCCCTTCGGGCCTCTGAAGTGGTTGCACCACAGGCATTTTTTAAGTAATGCCAGTGCGGCACGCACCGACGTAGGGATCTAGCTGAATAAAATCCATATTCTTAATTCAAATGAGTGTAGTAGCTCCCAAGCTTTTACGCTTTCATAAAAAAATCCCCCGTTTCTATTGTATAAAAAGCGGGGGACATTCGGCCTTCTAATTTCTAAAATTACAGATTGATTTTTGTTCCAATCATATACACATTTGCCTTGTTTTTTCCAGTAGTCGCTTTTTTGCAAGCTTTTCTGTAGGCTTGAGCTCTGGCACAGGTATCCGTGGAGATGTTATCATACTCCGCATATATACTCATGGTTTTATTGACGGTGTACTCTGCTGCTAGAGTAACGATATCAGCTTTTGCCTTTTCGGTATCGGAGAATTTCACGAAGGACTTGTAATATCCAGTTGAAACTTTAAGTTTATCAAACGAATAAGACGCTCCAATGGAATAAATTTTTCCGGCATCTGCGCCATCTTTTAGACCAACTTCACGATGTCCTATAGGTTCTCCTTCTTCATCCATCCCTAAAAATTTATATTCTTCGTCTGGATCAAAGGTAGTTATGTTTTTCGTCGCACGATATTTAGACAGCAGAGATTTTCCACAATCTGTGTATCCCAAAGACACCTCAAAGTCTTTATAACCAACAGTTGCTCCAATGTTATAGACTTTGACATCGTCAACTTTCTTATCCTCAATGGTGGTTTTCCCCTTTCCAAACCACGCAGCTGCGGCAATTTTGGCTTTTAATCCATCTTTATCACCGAATTCATACGCTAGTCCTCCGGTAATTATGTTTTTTGAGTATGACGTAGTCGAACCTAAACGATTAGCTTCTTCTTCACTAATCTCATCGCTTCCCTGCTCCATGTGCTTTGTCTTGAACGGAGTGGAAGTACGACTGTCCGGAGTGAAGGACAAACCAAACGTAAAACCAGAAAAGTTTGGAGATAGGTAAACTAGTTTCGCGGCTTTACTATCATCATTCGGGAATCCAGTTTCTACAATTGAGCCGGCAGATTCGTTATAGAATAAGTGGAGGTTCCCGCTGTCGGGTCCTCCATATCCCACTAAAGAGTTACCGCTGCAAATGAGGAATGCCTTGGCCGCCGTTTTGGTATATCCCAGCTTTAGAGTTCCAATATTCTCGGATCTAAGAAAGACACTTGAATCTCTTACGATCGGACTTCCATCTTTAATTACTCCAGAGCTGGCTTTTATTTTTACATCGGCCCCGTACGAGTATTCGGCAGTCTTATCGCAATACTTTAAATTGATCTCTCCCTCTAATCCTGGCACATGTGCATCTTTTTTCTCCTCATCATTCTGACTTATATAAAGCGAAGTGAAATTCAAGCATCCATCAAAACTAAACGGACAATTTATTCCAGCCGCGTCGTTAAATATCTCATGTAACAACTTGTCTTCATCAGGCTTTTTCGCTTCTGCATTTTCGTTTGCTGAACTAGGCTCTTTTGAATTTGCGCTACAGTTTGCTGCTTCCAAAACACCAACAGCCGAAAATAACGACAAAAATACTATTTCTCTTATATTCATTCTACAATTCCTATTACTACACCAACCACATTAAATTTATTACAATAACAATTCTTTTTCTACCTAAATTTAACTATATTTTCGCATATTTTTCTCCCTTCTGTATTGCAATCACAATAAGAACTATACTTCCGGTGAAAAACTTTAGGTCAGATGGAGCCAGTCCAAATGATAAAGCTATTCCCTGAATTTGTTGATATACGAGCGCTCCCAGCAGCGGAGCAAGCAATTGGCGATTCATTGTATGATTTCCCACAATGGCCTCACCGATCATGAGACCGGCCAAACCATGGATAATAATTCCGATTCCCATGCCAACATCCATATAGCTTTGTATCTGCACCATTAAACTACCTGCAAGTCCTGCTAATCCTCCAGCTAGAAACAATCCAAGAATGGTATTTTGCTTTATGTCTATGCCCTGTCTTTCAGCAAAACTCGGATTTAATCCAACGGCTCTGAATCTCAGTCCTCGATCAGTGCGCAGGAATAATGCCAGCGGCAATATTAACAAAAATAATACCACACAAAGTATCAGAATATTAATCAAAATATTCTGGCTAAACAATCCAGTACAATCAAATAATGCAATATTTGGTTTCCCCATAATACGCAAGTTGACGCTATAAGCCATTGTGCTCAGAATAATTCCCGCTAGCATCGTATTAACACGGAATTTTAAATGTATAATACTCGTGCAAATTCCCATTATTCCGGAGCATAATATGCTCAATAAAATGGCCGTCACAGGATGCAAGCCCATAGTCATACAGGTTGCGCATATGGCTCCTCCCAGAGGATACGAGCCCTCGGTTGTTAGATCTGCGAAATCCAAAAATCGAAATGGAACCATGATGCCGTAGGCGACAATCGCCAAGACTAGTCCCTGCAATAGGCCGTTGAGTATTAGATCAATGGACATTTTCCCCTCTCCGATAGCAAACTTTGGTCCTCATATTTATGAAATAGCGATAGCAGCGTCTTTGCGTCGAGCTCCGCTTTTTCCTTTCCTTTCATATCCACAACTATTCTACCTTTGTGAAGCATAATCAAGCGATTTCCATATCTAATTGCGTCTTCCATGTTGTGCGTAATCATCATGGTTGTAAGCTGCTGCTCGAGTACGGATTTTACGGTGTATTCCATCAGTGTAACTTGCATCTTTGGATCCAGTGCTGATGTGTGTTCATCTAGCAGCAAAATCTGCCCTCCGGAATTGATCGCCATGAGAGTCGCGATGGTCTGCCTTTGGCCGCCAGACAGAGCTCCCAGCGGCTGATCGATATATTTTTCTAGACCAATATTTAACGCCTCAATTTTTTCCATAACCTCTTTTTTATAGCGACTATAGAACGAGAATTTAGGCTTTTTATTTCTCATCTGACTTAACGCAACGTTTTCCAGCAATGTCATGGCGGGAATCGTCCCTCGACTAACGTCCTGAACGACCTGCGAAATAAGTCCACGGCGCTTAATCTTGCCGGAATCTGGTTTATGTTCGCCGCTGATTACCTTCAGCAAAGTTGACTTTCCGGAGCCATTGGCGCCAATAACCACACAGAAGTCCTTTGGCTCTAGAGAGAAATCTATCCCTTTTAGAACCGGCTCGAAAACCCCACTGAAGGATTTTGTTATATTATTTAACTGCAACATGATGTTTTACTCCTTACTCTACTATTGTCACGTTTTTGGGAATCTTTATACCGAACTTTTCGGCTAGTTTCTTATTTACGAAGCACTGATGATCCTGAAGACTCGGATAAACCGGAGCAACATTCTTTATATCAGCGCCATTTAGCAGTTCCGCCACGAGTTTTCCGGCATTTTTACCGACAGACTCGTAATTCACTCCGAAGCTCGCAAGCGCCAGACCATCACGTACCGCCTGCTCCTCCATGTTGAACATAGGTATGTTCATTTTCTGAGACTCCGAAGCAATAATTGGTAATGCAGACTGAAGTCCGCTTGCTCCCACATAAATAAGATCTGCCTTTCCCTTTAGCTCCTGCATTCTGATGGGAATGTCGCGCACCTGATCTACCGGAATTGCAATAACTGACATGCCGACAGAGGCAACTGCAGAGCGCATCATATTAACCAAGGTCAAGTCGTTGCTGTCAGACGTCATATACAAAAGACCAACGGTTTTGGCCTGCGGCAAGATGGTCTGAACGAATGTCAAAAGCGCCCCCAAGTCCTGCATGTCAGAACTTCCGGTGACATTTCCATCGGACTTGTTCCTATCTTTTATCAGTCCTGCATCAACTGGATCAGTTATAACGTTGTAAACAAGAGGAATATCGTTGATCTTTCCCTTGGCGAATTGCGCAATTGGTGTGGCCATGAGAACCATAACCGCCGGCTTACTATTCTTCAGACTGGCCACCATTTGCGGAATCAGCGCGTGATCAAAGCAAATATCCTTAATCTCATAACGAACGGTTTGACCTTCGTTGAATCCCTGATCTGCAAGTTGCTTTTTAATCCCAATAATAGATGCCTCCATTGGGGGAATTGGGCCGTAACTAACAATTGCAACAATCGGCATATCGTTTGATTTTTTTATGCCGAGGACTAATGCAACAGCGGCGATGGTTAGCGCAGCTGCAATAGCCAATAATTTTTTTATATCCATGATGAACTCCATATTCATATTCGGAACGTACTAGCGCGTCTTCTGGACGCGATCAAAAAAATTTTAGTGTGAAAAGTAGTTATTAATTGGCCTGGTGGCCAAAAAATACGATATGAAAGAAGAATGTAAACGACCATCGAGCGAAAACATCAGAAACGACAGATGACAAAGTAGATACAATGCCCTCCCTCTTTTCTAAAATTTTAACTGCTCCAGTCATTTCGACACCATCAATAATTCTTCTATCATACACTACTATCATCCCACTGTCAACTGCCAGAGTGACGCTGGACTCGTTTTCTGCTTCGCTACTAGCTGAAAGGTATGCCTGATGTGCTTGCAACGACGAAAATGAATCAGTAAACGCACGTGCTGCAAGCACATCGCATACATTTCAGTTGGTGGCAAGGCCATTAATGCCCATCATGCAAGGACAATACTACTCCACAAAGGTTACTTTTTGGTTAATTTTAACTCCAAATTTTTCCGCCAACTTTTTATTTACAAAGCACCGATGATCCTGAAGCGTTGGGTAAATCGGTGCAACGGTTTTTATGTCAGCGCCCTTTAGTATCTTTGCAACGAGTTTCCCAGCATTTCTACCGACAGACTCATAATTTACACCAAAACTAGCAAGAGCAAGACCATTGCGCACCGACTGATCCTCCGAATCAAACACCGGTATGTTCATTTTCTGAGCTTCTGAAGCAATTGTTGGCATTGCTGCATGAAGTCCACTTGCAGCAACGTATATGAAGTCGACTTTTCCCTTGAATTCCTGCATGTGAGTTGGAATATCGCGGATATGATCCACTGGAATTGCCATAACCGACATGCCCATCGAAGCAGTTGCTGCGCGCATCATATCAAGTAGTATTGCATCGTTACTATCGGAAGTCAGACACAGAAGTCCAACCGTCTTGGCATGAGGTAAAACAGACTTTGCAAAATCAAGTATTACGTTCAGATTTTGCACGTCGGAACTGCCGGTAACGTTTCCATCCGATTGATTCTTGTTCTTTATGATCCCAACGGCAACAGGATCCGTAATCGCATGAAAAACAAGCGGAATATCGTGCACTTTTCCCTTGGCAAACAAAGCGATCGGCGTGGATACCACCACCATAACCTTTGGATTCCGGTTTTTTAAAGCTGTTATCGTCTGTGGAATCAGCGCATGATCAAACGCAACGTCCTTAATCTCGAATCGAACCGTTTTGTTTTCTATAAAACCTTGTTCGACCAATTCATCCTTGATTCCCTGTATCGAGAGCTCCAAATCCGACAGTGGACCGTAGTTGGCAATTGCAACGATTGGTAGGTCTTCCTTCTTTTTAAAATCAAAAAATGCAACAGCGGCTGCTGCGACTGTCGCTATTGCAATAATAAATACATTTCTTTTATTCATAACAGGCTCCATATCTATATTATATATATTGGCATTTTCAAAGGAAGCAAATGTAAAAACAACAAATCTACCTTCTAGAACGCGAGGACAAAAAATTGTAAATTTGGGTATATAATAAAATTGGCTCTAGAGCCAATAGAGGTATGAAGCAGCAATAGCGGTGGAAGAAATTTGCGAAAAAACAAGCGACAAGATGCTGTTAACACAAGCCCCCATGTTTTTCTCAAAATTTTCAACCATCTCGAACATTATGCTCTCATATATTAATAACGTTAATAGTATATAGCAAACAATGCCGACTGTCAAGCGCTTTTCTGTACGCTGTACGCGCAATTTGATAATGTCCGGTCGTGCAATTTAGAAATGTCCAGTTTTAAATAGTCAGCGAATTCCATAAATTCGATGAAGTTATGGGGTTCGTGACATGAATTTTCACGAAGATCGATGTACAATTCGCAAGGGAAGTTCGCCGCAAATTATGGCTGCTTTGCGGAATCTTCTTATCGGATTAGCCTGTAAATTGAATACGACTGTGTCGCAAATGCACTTCTACAACTCGATATCTCAACAGAACGCTATCTCTCTAATTATGGAAAATTAAACGCCCCTGAGAGACCTTGTGCTTTAAAGAAAAAACATGCCCATGTTATTCCTCAACTAATCCTTAGGAATTAAATAGCGCTGGCTTCAGCCCATCACACCAAAATCAGACGGCCTTCGCGCTCCATTCGACGGATCGAACGTATTTTTGGATTTTCAGAAACGCCGCATTGTCTATCTGCCGTACTCTTTCTGTAGAGAGATTCATTTCTTCGGCTATTTCCCTCAGCGATTTTGTTGGATTAGATAAGCGATAGGAACAAACAATATTGCGTTCTCTTTCCGATAGGATACCTAAAGCTTCATGAAGGACTTTTTTGCGATATTCATACTCTTGCTTATCCAGCGCTAGATGTTCTTGGGATGCATTGTGATCCACAATAAAATCCTGAAAAGACGAATCGCCATCTTCTCCAACTGCTATATTTGTGGAGAAATCCTTGTGGGTAAATCTATTTTCTGAAATCAGAACATCTTCCTTGGTAACATGCATTTTTTCCGCGATAACTTTCGCATTGTTCTCGGATACCGATTCAATTCCCAGAGCGTTTTTGATTTTTCTTAAACTGAAGAACAGCTTTTTGTTTTTCTTGCCGGATCCCAACTTAACTATCGACCATGAATTGTATATAAAATCCTGCATTTTCGACCTGATCCACCAGGCAGCATAGGTAGAAAAACGATAGCCAATGCTCGGATCAAAATGTTGCAGAGCACACATTATGCCAATGTTTCCCTCGGCAATTAAATCCGCTTTCGAAAGACCATATCCCGAGTATCCATTGGCTATTTTAACAACCAAACGCAAGTGACTCCCAACTATTTTGTTCAGAGCAGCCTTATCCCCCCGTTCTCTCCACTCGGTAGCTAACTCGAACTCTTCGTCATTACCGAGCACAGGAAACCTTCTGATTTCCAACACATACGCAGATAGATCATCATCATTGCGCAGGCTACTGAATTTTTCTGACATTTATCACACAACCAAAATTTAACTATTGTTTATATCAAATTATTCTGGTTATGAAAATAGCTGTATTGATTTCGGAACTGGACTGCGAATATAGAAAGCCCATTCATGAGAGTTTTCAATTAAATATAGTGTGTGATATAATGCCAACAAATATTGAAATAGGAGAGTATTATGCACTGTAGGTATTGTGGATTGGATAGCAGTTACAAGAATGGCTTTATCAAAGGAAAACAGAGATATAAATGCAAAAACCGCGGGAAGAATTTTCAAGAGAAAGATGGCAGAACAAAAGAGTCAACATTGGCCAAGCAGGCTCTTGCTATAGCCTTGTATATAATGTGTCGAGTATCGTACATTTTTTTTGCCAAGAAGATTTTTAAATGTTCTCCAGCAACGATAATGAACTGGATAAAAAGGGGGGCAAAGACCTTGCTTCACCCCATGAAATTATACTATAATATTCATGTGGTTAACGTGGAAGCATGGAATGCAAAGTATAATATCTGAGTATTTTGGTAATTTGAATAGTGTAACATTAAACAATTTTCATTAAGTTATAAGCGGCATGCTGCACTCAGGCAGCAGCAGTGTGGCGTCGATTGCAAGGGCGATGAGTCAACAAATGTGAATTGTTGGAGATATTCTTATGTATGAGTATGTAAAGTACGTTATTGAAACGATATTTGGTTTAGCGATGTTCGGCAATGCAGCATTGTTCATACCTCAGGCTATCAAAATATACAAAGCGAAAAATGCCGATGGCGTTTCTGTTGCAACATTCGCTGGTTTCAACGTAATACAAATATTTACAATCTTACACGGATACATCCATCATGATTACATTTTGATATTTGGTAACTTGCTGAGTCTTGTGTTTTGCGCAACAATCTCAGTTTTGATTTTTTTATACAAAAAATGATGCAATAAAAATCCGAAATAGACCTATTTTGGCCCTTTCATAGGAGCATAATGACTGGACCAAATAAGCATATATCAAAACTTATGCGCTCTTTTAACTCCTAACCAGTATCCCCCTGCTGCAAGTACCACTGGCGCGCAAACTCTAGATCTGCAGGTGTATCAACGCTTATTGGTTGATCTATATCAACGACATCAATGCCAATTGTCATGCTGTTTTCCAAAGCCCGAAGTTGTTCGAGCTTTTCTGCTTGTTCCAGAATACCCTGTGGTAGTGATATGAATCTTTCAAGAGACTCGGTTTTAAAGCCATAGATACCCACATGATGATAGTATGGACCACCAAAAGGTACCGGCGATCTGCTGAAATATAGTGCTTTTCCACTGTTTTTTTCATAAAAAGCAATGACCGGTTTAACTACACTTTCCTTGAGATATGAATCATCATTAATAGGAGTGGCAATTGTGGATATGTCACAGTTGCTTTTGAGTAACACTTCGTGGCTTTTTTGAATAAATTCTGCCGCAACAAATGGCATATCTCCCTGGACATTTATCACAAATTTGTATTTTCCGTTTGGATCGTATTCTTTGCAGGCGGCGTATACGCGATCACTTCCGGACGGAAGATTGGGATCAGTTAATATGGCGGTCCCTCCGGCATTTCGTATGACAGAAGCGATTTCATCTCCGTCGCATGCTACAACTACATCTCCAACATTTGCGGCAACTACACTCTGATAGGTTCTCACAATCAATGGCTTTCCGCTTATGTCAGCCAGCATTTTTCCAGGCAACCTTGTGGAAGCACCCCTTGCAGGTATGACTATTAATGCGCTCATGTTTTTTATCCAATGTTAACTAATAACTAAGCAATCGTGACCAAACAAACTGGATGCATTACTTCCGCGTAGACAAAGTGACACAGGTTCATTTATTATGTTGTCTGTCCATTTTATTCGATAATAATTCCTAATGGTGCGGTCGAGAAGAATCGAACTTCCACGGATGTTAATCCACAGCGACCTCAACGCTGCGCGTCTACCATTTCCGCCACGACCGCTTAAAAATCATCAGTGACTATAAATACCACAGAGACTAGTACACAGTCCAGGGCCACCTCACGATTTTTTTAATGTGTTTATTTGTATTTCAGTGACTTTAACTGCACTGCATCTTCTCCGATAGACGTTATAGCGTTCCTCAATAGACCTATTGCGAAGGTGTGATTAGAGGCATGGTAGGATTTTTAGTGTAGTTAGATCAGAATTCTTTTTCTTAACTTTTCTTTCATGTGAGTCCAAATCCATTTTTCAAGTTAACAATTCCAGCAACAATTCTAAACTTTAAATTAAATCTTATCTTTTTGTTGCGATAACGGTCTGACATGATTCGGAACACCTTGATATCTCTGAGAATGTTGTCAACGCAATTTAGAAATGTCCGGTTTTGGGTGGCTGAACAAGCCTCACCCAAGCGGTACATTTCTTGCAATTTAGGAATAATCTTAATATCTCAATGGCTCCTAACTTGTTATGCCACAGAGAAGTTTTGTTGAGAAATCAGATGATCAACAAGAACACTCACTTCCTTTGCGTCTGCAATAGCCGGCGTTTTCTTATTGTTAGCCAGTATCTTATACGATAATGAGCTGCCGTTATAAATGACCTCTATTTCTCCGTTCATGCGCTCACAAACAGTAACAGTTGCATGACGTAAACGATACCCACGCCCTTGGCCAATTGCGCTTACAAAAACCAAAAAGCATTTGACAATCTAGCGGAAGTGCGTTATATTTACAAATATGCTTTTATTAACGTGTTTTTATTTATTATGGAGAAAAATATCATGACGAGAATTACTTTTTACACTTGCATGTTAAGCAGTGTACTTTGTTTTATGTCGGGAGGCGCATAAGCTACTGTACCAGATAGCAGCCAGATATCCAAAGGAACTGGGCGCCAACCTACTTCTGGCCGTGACAATACCAAAACTTTAGTCTGCTACAGCGACTCGCAGGGACCGACCGTCGGCGAGAATATAACAGAAGGTGCCACGATTGCCCCTACTCTTACCACGAGTCACTCCGTGGCCGAAACCAATAGAGACCGCGACACGCCACAACCTCGCATGACGAAGGCAGAATCCCAGGCTTTGCGTGACGTGCCTTACGAATGCCGCATCTGCCATGGAACACATGGACATATATCCAGAAATCGGTCTAGAACGAGGAGCCGTTCTCGTAGCGCACCACGTTTTGGCTCACGTGGGCACCAAAAACACCGCTCTAGAAACAGCAGCGCTTCTCCAAGCGAAGAACGTGTTGGCTCGCGTATGCCCCAAAAACACCGCTCCAATTCTCGAGGCTATGATCCAAGAACTGAAACTAATAAACCATTGAGCTGTGCGGTACTATATACCACTAACTCCGCCAATCGTATGAATATCGCTCCGCGAAAATCCGCTAATAACACGCAGAAGCCCAGCGTCGTTCCTGTGCAACTGGTGCACCTAAATCCTGCTAAAAAACTGCTGGACCAAGAAACATCAACTCAGATGTCGATCGACAAAGAACGGGTAGAAACGGACATCCGGAAGAATGCAGACGACGTACTTCATATCCTCAGAACGGAGATCACCACGACACCCGAACTCAAAGCATTAGTGATGAAAACACGAAAGCTTGCCCACAATATAGACAGACTGAGTCTTTGTTACAATTTCAACCCCTGGGGGTGTAAATTACGATCGACACTTACTGAACACCAACGCGAAGCACTGACCGAAATAATCTACGGCCTAGAATACCTAACAGATCAATTGACTCCGCACGATACCTCTGCGCCTGGCGCAAGGGCGACGGATCCGAAGCCGGTAAGACAGCCAGACCGACCATCGGTTATGGCGCTTACGAAAGGTGATAACACAGAACAGGGGCTTATTGGTAAGATCTGTAAACTAATCATACAGGTAAACCCCTTACTTAATCCATTTGAATCAGATAAGCACGACGGATTGTATCATCCCTGACTCTCAAAGCAATAACTCAGTCTCACTGCTTCAGTGAGACTACCAAATCTTCTAGATATGCAACACGCTCTTCAAGTTCTTTTCCATCGAAATCCTGCGCATAAATCTCTCTGGCTTTTAAGATATCCCCGGAAAGACCGTAGGCCAAAGCGAGATTACTTCTATTATTGACATTGGCGTCTGGAAATGAACAGGCATTTTCCAGATAGAATATCGCCTCTTTATATCTCTTACATAGCATGAGAGACACTCCCATGTTGTAGTAGGCATCTATATAATCGGGAGATATCGCAATGACACGTTTATACAGAGCCTGCGCTTTGGAATGCTTTTCGCGTAAATCGTAAATCGTTCCCAATGCATTCATGGAATCAGCTGTTTCGTATTTTAGAAACTCTTTTTCGGCTTCTACGTCATTACCTGACGCTATAAATATTTTTCCCTTTATATAGGCTATTTTCTTAGGATCCCCACCTACTTTCTGCGCCTTTTTTACATATTCAGAAGCTGCATCCAAAAGATTCTTATCAATATAGGACATTGCCAATCCCAAATACCCTTCCGGATCGTCTGGATTTGTTTCTATTGCTTTGTTATACAAATTGATTGCAGCTTCTATATTTCCCGCTTTACGAGCTTTATAGGCTATTCTCACCATGGCCGATGAACCTTTTTCACTGTCAGCAATTTCATCCCTTGTCGTATCAGCACATCCAGACATCAAGACAGCAAAAGCAATAACATGCGCTAAATTTTTCATCGTACATTTCCAACCAAAACTATTTTTTTCCTAGATTTCTCATAGGTTTTTCTAAAAGCCTGTACACAACTTCCGTAAGAACAAACAGAGAAGCAACAGCTATTATAAGTTGATACATGAAAAAATCATACTCCGAAAGCCCTTCCTTCGGAAAATATATCGAATTCGTGTACCAAACTGTAATACTGGCTATTAGCAACTGTATAACATAGAAAGAGTAGGATCGACTTCCCAAATACTGAAACACATTTCTCAATACTGGTATGTTAAGAAAGCCTCCTCTCACATAGGTGCATGATACAACCAGGGTTACAGACAAGATCGTCAGTGCCATTTTGGAGTAATACACTTCCCGATCTATGACACTCGGATAACACCAGAGCGCAAGCGCAAGTAGTGCTGTAAACACCATAGTCACATTTTTATTGGCATTCTTGCCCATTCCATCTTCGTAGATTAACGCAAAAAACGATCCGAGAAACAATTCCGCCAGGTTATTGCACGTGCTGTAGTAATCCAATTCCCAGAGAAACGAACTCATTGGTTGTATTCCAAACAGAAACAAACATCCCATCACAAGTGATGTTATAACGCGAGCGTTGTGGTCTTTGCACATCAATAGTATCAGTGGCCACAGGAGATAAAATTGCCCTTCGACGGCCAACGTCCAGAGAGGTCCTGTGGCGCAGAAGTGATTCCTTTCAAGTCCAGCAAAGGCGCCCATGGAATAATTATAAGTGCAGCAAAACACATCTATTGGACATCTGATAAGTCCCTTCAGAAATTTTGAATCTCCTTCAGTTGAAAATAGAAATATAGCCAGCACCAGAAGCATAAAAAACGCCACCGGAAATATCCGGAAGAATCTATTTTTATAGAACGAAAACAATATCCTTCTGGCAGAACGCAATCTATCAATGAATTGTTCTCCGGAGACTGTATCCAATTTTTTCATGAGCGACAGAGTCACAACAAATCCTGATATGGCGAAAAACAATCGCATTCCTCCTTCGCCCCACATCAGGAGATCTGTTTGAAGCACATTGGCCATAAACCTCAGTGGACAAATCCATACAAAATGCTGTATGAGAACCAAAATACAGGCGAATCCCCTGAGACGCTCTATATCATCAAAAAAATTAGTTTTGTTGTCGTTCATGTTATAACTCCTATTTACCCACCATTGACATCAACTTACCAAGGCCGCCCATTTTTTTGATTTTCTTGAACATGCCGAGAGTACCTTCATATTGTTTTATCACTTTATTGACCTCCTGAACCGTAGTGCCAGAACCGTTTGCTATGCGTTTTCTGCGAGATCCATTCAGTATTTTATAATTGTTTTTTTCTTTTTTGGTCATGGACTTTATGATAGCTATCTGTCGTCCAACCGTTTTATCGGAAATGCCATGGGTTTTCATGAGGCCTTCTAACTGTCCGCTCTGGGGAAGCATTTTCATGATGGATTTTAGGCCGCCCATCTTGGACATTCTTTCCATTTGACTGACCATGTCATCTAACGTAAAAATCCCCTCCTGCATTTTTTTTGCAGCCTCTTCGGCATCTTTCTGGGAGAAATTCTCCTGTGCCTTTTCCACCAGAGACACGATGTCCCCCATATCCAGCAATCTTCCGGCGATTCTGTTTGGATCGAAGAACTCGATATCGTCCAGCTGTTCCCCAACGCACAGAAATCTTATGGGACATCCGGTAATCGATCGCATAGACAGAGCCACTCCGCCGCGGGCGTCTCCATCGACTCTTGTGAGAATTACTCCGCTAACAGCAACGGATTCCGAGAATTTTTTTGCAATATTGATGGCATCCTGTCCGGTCATGATATCCACGACTAGAATAGTTTCATCCGGCTCTATGATCTTATGAGTTTTCACCAGCTCGTCCATTCTGACATCGTCTACGTTCAATCGACCTGCCGTATCAAGTATTAATATATCTGCATTTTCCTGGCCGGTGGTTTTCAGAGCCAGCTTAGATATGGCATCGCAGGACAATTTCACGTCATCTTCCGACTGTGCAAAGATAGTTCCAGATATCTTCTTGGACAACACTCTCAATTGCTCAATGGCTGCAGGACGATGAATGTCCGTAGATGCCATCACGACTTTTTTCCCTTTTTTCGTGAAAAATTTCGCTAATTTACCAGATGTCGTAGTCTTTCCAGCTCCCTGCAGACCAATCAGCATTATCTTGTACGGTTTTTTGTTGAGATTAATTTCCTCAGACGCTCCCAAGAGCTCCACCAGATAATCGTAGACTATCTTGGTCACCATTTGCCCAGGAGAAACAGACTTTACGATATCCTGCCCAACGGCTTTTTCCTTAACTCCGGCAACGAATTTCTTAGCCACTTCCAAAGAGACATCCGCCTCCAACAATGCTATGCGAATTTCCCTAAGAGCCGCATCCACATCTGATTCTTTCAGTGCACCGCTACGACGCAACTTATCGAATATCCCAGAAATCTTCTTAGAAAATGAATCAAACATACACTAATTCCCCCACTAAAGTACGACAGCACGCATTCTAGCACATCAACAACAATTTTGTTATCCTCTTGCCATCATTTTTGGAAGCATTTAATTTTCGTGACTCATTAGACCTGTTACGAAACCGACCATATCCGAGAATTTTTTAGGCCAATCTTTCCCCGTGACGTTGGATCCAATTATGATAAAACGCATGCGCTGCAAGCACCGACGACAAAAATACCGGATAGAGGAAGGTTACGCAAATGTGTTGCCGATGTGGTTACTCTCAGAAATTCCAACGCCTCTTCCATCAATTGGCAATTCACTTCATCAAATGCGAGAATAAAGCTTAAAAGACTTTACTCCAAATTATAATGTTGACTGTGTGCTAGCATAACCACAAATGGAATAAAATCAATGAGGAAAACCAACATTAACGTGTTGAGAACAGCTACGGAATCTATGAAGAAATAGCAGAGACTGCCTCATATGTTTATGTAGTTCTCTCAGACATATCGATAAATTTTTATGAAATGCCCGCCTGTCTAACCTCATGACTTGTATTGAGTTAACTTACATGTTATCTAAAAAGAGGTTTAGTGTTTTTGAGGTAATCATGAGTTTAATAAAAAATGTTGTAACTGTTGGTGGATGGACGCTTGCGTACCGTCTGAGCAGTCTAGCACGAGATATCGCCCAATCTGCATTTCTCGGAGCTGGAATGTTTGCGGATTTGTTTTCCACTGCGTTTAAATTCTCTCAAGTGCTGAGAAAATTGTTTGCCGAGGGAGCGTTTAACGCATCTTTCCTTCCGATATTTGCCGATGCGCTGAGGGATAAAGGGCAGAAAGAAGCAGAAAAAATCGCCTCCCAAGTGCTAACATGGCTTGTGTTTCTGGTTTCGTTTATAACAATTATATGTTTAATCTTTTTCAGGCATATCATGTCTGGCTATGCGCCAGGAATAGATACATCGTCGGAAAAATTTGAGCATTTGGTTATTATGGGAAGAATCTGCTCGCCATACATTGCTGCATCTTTCTTGGTTGCTTTGTTTACTGGAGTCCTAAATACCATAAACAGATACGCAATGCCGGCAGCTGTGCAATTAGTGTTGAATATCTGCATTATTCTAGCTCTGTTTATGGGGGCTCTGTGTTTTCCTAGTGCCGCATATACTATGGTGTGGGCTACATTTCTCGGTGGAGTAATTCAGGCAGCTATACTGTGGATAAATGTCAAGATGTGCGGACTCGCCATTGGCTTTAACATATCATCCATGACGAAAGAGGTAAAAACGTTCTTTAAAAAATTAATTTCTGGAGCCATAGGGGCCGGCGTCTGGCAGCTGAACGTCATAATAGATTTTGTACTGCTGTCGTTTCTGCCAACTGGAGCGGTCTCATACTTTTACTATATGGATCACGTCAATCAGCTTCCAGTGGGAATCTTGGGAATAGCCTTTAGTACAGCTCTGCTTCCTCCACTAACAAAGGCCATACATGCAAAAAATAATGTTGCTGCCAAAAAACAAATGAATCTTGGACTTCTCTTTGCTTTCATATTTACACTTCCAGCTGCTGTTTTGTTCATTTCATTGGGAGAGGAAATAGCAGGAGCCATGTACGGAAGGGGAAATTTCGGTCCAGAACAAGTCGCTGCTGCAGCTCCTGCGCTGGCAGCCTTTGCGTTTGGCCTTCCGTCATACATGATGACCAAAGTGCTCACCACAACGTTCTTTGCCCATAAGGATACGAGGACTCCATTAATCGGCGGTTTTATATCCATTGCAACCAATCTTTTGTTCATTGCTGTCCTAATGCCTTGTATGAAGCATACGGGAATTGCTCTTGCGACGTCGCTGTCTTCCTGGTGCAATGTAGTATATCTCCTGTTTGTGCTCAATAGATTGGGAACCATAAAAATAGAGTCCAATACGATAAAAGAGTGTATGAAGCAAGTCGGAATTTCAGCGGTAATGCTGATGTCCATACTTTTTATGAATGTCTATGCGGCCCCCTATTACATGTTAGGCGGATTTGATAGAAACATCGCGCTGCTAGCAGTAGTTGCAGCAAGCGTTATTGTTTTCTGTATTGCCGGAAAGGTCACCAAGACATTTGCGTTTCTTTCTGAAATGAAGAACCTCGAGAAATGATGGTTGCACCATGGGCGCTAATGGCTTCGCCTGCTGTTGAAAGGTATGCGAGCGCTAATCTCGTTATTGCTAAAGCAACCAGCTGATTGTTATCGAAGCTTATTTCTGGTAGAATCCGCTTATGAAAATATGGGAAATGGATATGGTTATGTCTGAATTAAGAGACAAGTTCCGGGATAAGATTTTACGTCTAGCGGATGAATGCGGCATCACTAGCGTAAAAGTCTTTGGGTCGACAGCTCGCGGCGATGCTACTGACGAAAGCGACGTAGATTTTCTAATTACTACCAAAAAACATGTAAGTCTTTTGGAAATAGGGCGTTTTAAATATGAAACAGAAGAATTGTTGAATAGAAAGGTAGATATTGCGTTCGAAGGTTGGGTTCATAAGCGAATCGTTGATCGCGTGATGCAGGACGCGCAATTATTATGAAAGACGATTTATTATATATCGATCATGTTATCGAAACATCTGAAATAGTCGCTTCGTATGTTGCCGGTGTTTCGTTCGATGATTTTGAAAGTAAAGGTATGTTGTATGATGCTGTAATTAGGAATATGCAAATCATGTCAGAATCAACGCAAAAAGTATCTCTAAAATTAAAGGAGAAATACAATGATGTTCCGTGGAAAAAGATATCGGAGTTCAGAAACATTTTGGTTCACGATTATTTGAATCGAATTGATCCATATATCGTTTGGGATATAATTGTTCAAGATTTACCGGCGCTATGTGAAAAATTTTTGGTCATGAGAGATGAATTGCAACAGACTACACACGTTTAAGACCAGAAGAATGTATGCGAGATGTTTGCAATGTCAAAGTTTGACCAAAAATAGTAAACGGGTCCAGCGTCACGCTGGTATAAAACGGAGTTTTTATGAATAAAGGAATTGTTTTGGCATCTCTTGTTTTGCTGTGTTCCGGATGCCAGGATACAAAACGCGAAGCGACCGAGATCATTCCTGAAAAAGAAGAGGCTATTAAGCATCTGAATAATAGAATAGAAAACGATAAAAGACTTCAGATTTACAGTAGAGTTGGCCAACTGGATATGGTTGCAATTACTCCTGGAAGTGGAGTCTATGCAAATTTGATACCAGAAATGAAAAATATGGTAGATAATTATGGTATAAATATCCTTCCGGAGGCGCTGGAAAACAAAAATTACTTCAGATGCTTTGATACGGAAGAAAATAGGGTGAAGTTATTTAAAAAAGCCATCAGTTCTAGACATAAAATCATCTGGGCTGTGCGTGGTGGTTTCGGCAGCGGATTTATAATTGAAGACTTGAGCAAACTTCCGGTTCCTCCAAAAAAAACACTGGTGGGATTCAGCGATATAACGTCCCTGCATCTTTTTGTGACACAAAAATGGGGCTGGAAAGCCATTCATGCTCCGGTACTAATGCATCTCTGCAAATCGGAGTTTACCAACGAAAGATTCGAAACGCTCGTTAAAATACTGGAAGGAAGACTCAAGAAATATAGCATTGGTCCCTTGTATCCGATCAATCGTGCCGCAGTAATGCAAAAAAACATAAAAGGCCGATTGACTGGCGGGAATCTAACCTCAATAGAATCGAGCATCGGGACAAATTGGGAGATTCAAAGCAAAGGCAAGATACTATTTATAGAAGATATAAATATGGTTCCATGGTGGATATATAGATCCATGATTCATCTGAAAGAAGCTGGAAAATTATCCGGAGTAAGAGCAATAGTGTTCGGGCGTTTTTCCAACGGCGGATCGCAGGCTGATGTGGCGGCATTTCTGAAGAAATTTGCCGAAGCGATAGAAGTTCCCGTCTTTGTCACCAATGAGTTTGGCCACGGAAATCTTAACTATCCGATAGTTTATAACGCCAATGGCATAATTCATAAGAAAAAGATGACCATAGCAATAGACGACTAGGGATAATTCCTCTTTAAAAAATACAGTTGACTTAATATCTCATTATGCAACAGTCTCTTAGCGCCTCTGGCGCAAGCACCGTCACGTTAGCTGGAAGCACAAAAAAATGCTGGGAATACACGTTTTTTTAACCTTTCATGGATATAATGATCTTTAGTGAGGTTAATATGCTTGAAGTAGGAAGTATCATTTTTTCAATGGCGGTTTTGGTCTTTTTGGCCTACCGTGGTTTTTCTGTATTGGTATTGGCTCCAGCAGCTGCCATGATTGCGGTCATGATAAGCGGCGGAGAGTCACTACTTGGATACTACACTCAGATATTCATGGTAAAACTTGGCGATTTTGCAATTGTGTACTTTCCTTTATTTTTACTCAGTGCGATTTTTGGCAAGCTCATGGAGATATCTGGCAGTGCGAAATCCATCGCCAATTATATTTCAGAAAGAATTGGCGCAGAAAAAGCTATACTGGCGATAATCCTCTCATCCAGCGTATTAACCTACGGCGGAGTTTCTTTATTTGTAGTGGCGTTTGCTGTATATCCGATAGCCGTCGAATTATTTAGAAAATCCGCAACACCAAAAAGGCTTATTCCGGGAGCAATTGCCCTTGGCTCATTCACCTTTACCATGGTAGCTCTACCAGGAACACCGGCAATTCAGAACGCTATCCCAGCTCAGTATTTTGGAACAAACACTTTTGCAGCTCCTGGGTTGGGGATAATTGCCTCTATAATGATGTTGTTTCTCGGAATGGCCTGGATGAATCGACAACTAAAAGCCGCAAAAGCTAACGGCGAAGGATACGGCAAACATGCAGATAAGGTTATGTCTGTTTCTGGAGGAAATCTGCCGAACTTCTGGGAAGCCGTCATACCAATAGTCATAGTTGTCCTTGTGAACTACGTGTGCATTAAGTTCGTCTTTCCAAGACTTGATCACTCTTATTTGCAACAGCCAAAGTACGGCTCAATCGATATAAAATCCGTTGCCAGCAATTGGGCAGTCATTAGTGCGGTATTTTTTGCTGTGGTATTCCTGCTTGGATATCATTATAAAAACATCGATGTAACCAAGTGTTTAAATATGGGGGCGTCAGACTCTTTGGCTCCGATATTTAATACTGCGTCCGTTGTGGGATATGGTGCCGTAATTAAGTATCTTTCCGGATTTGCCATGATAAAAGATGGAATAATTGCCATATCTTCCGGAAATCCGCTTATATCAGGGACTTTGGTCACCGGAGTACTCTCGGCCATAACCGGATCTGCTTCCGGAGGTATAAGCATAGCCATGGATGTACTTGGAAGGCAGTTGCTGGAAATGGCCAATCAGGCGCATATAGATCCGGAAGCTCTGCACAGAATTATTGCCTTATCCTGCGGTTCACTACATGCGTTTCCACACAATGGCGCCGTAATCACTTTGTTTGCCATCTGCGGATTAACGCACAGAGACTCATATAAAGATATATTAGTTGTGGCGATGCTCGTTCCACTTGTCGCTACTATTGCGACAATGCTAATATACAGTGCATTTGGATCCTTCTAATGCTTTGGCAGCATAGGCGCTAATGGCTTCACCTCCTTCTGAAAGGTATGCGAGCTGTCTGCGACACGGGCATTTACTGCTTCGCCTCCTTCCGAAAAGGTGTGCAAGATGTATTTGCAAAGTTGAAGCCAATTCGGTCATAGTAAATGGGTCCAGCGTCACGCTGGTGCGAGTGTGAGATTGCAAAGTTGAAGCTGACTTAGTAAACAGGTTTATACTCATTTGAATTGAGATTATGGATTTTATTCAACTGGATCCCTACGTCGGTGCGTGTCGCACTGGCGTTACTGAAAAAATGCCAGTGGTGCAACCACTCATTCAGAGGCCAGAAGGGCCGTAGGAATCCAGGGAAAAGAAAATCCAACTTCTCACCTTGAATGGGTTTAGTGTAGTGCTGGCTCCATTTATTTAGGTATAGATTATGAATAAAAGAACTCCTGCTGATTCACTTCCGACATCGCAAATACATCTCGCATACAATGCAGCAAGTAGCGATAGCATTAATGCCCGTGGTGCAACCACTGTAGCGGTGGTGGGAGCTGGACAAATGGGCTCTGGTATAGGTCAGGTATTCGCGTCTGCTGGCTTTCGCGTAAAAATGTACGATTTATCGGACCATATATTTGAAAGTTCCAGCAATAGAATTTCCGATTCTCTGAAAAAATTAGAGTCCAAAAATCTGCTGGACAAACCAGCAAAGCAAATACAGGAACTCATATCGTATCACACTAACATGGACGAACTTGTAAGTTCCGACATATTTATTGAATCTGCATTTGAGGACTTCTCCATAAAAACTAGTATTTTCCAAAAATTATCTAAGATACTGACGGCAACGTCATATGTAGCCAGCAATACGTCCTCCTATTCCATAACTGCATTGTCTCAAATGGTGCCATGGCCAGAAAAATTTATAGGCTTTCATTTTATGAATCCGCCGCCAATCATCAGCATGATAGAAATAATACGCGGACTTTATACCAGCGATGCCACCAACAGTTTTTTCTGGAAATTGGCTCATGATCTAAAAAAAATACCAATAGCTTCTAAAAACTCTCCTGGATTTGTCCTAAACAGGATATTGATTCCCATGATTAACGAAGCAATATATGTCTTCTATGAGGGAATATCTACGGTTGAGGAAATAGATGAGGCTCTCAAGCTTGGCGCAAATCATCCGATAGGACCGCTAGCGCTGGCAGATCTAATAGGGTTGGATACTGTGCACGCCATTATGAAGACTCTCCGAAAAGAAATGGGAGACGAAAAATATCAGCCATGTCCGCTGCTAGAAAATTATGTGTCTCGTGGAAGATTGGGAAAGAAAACCAAAAAAGGCTTCTATGACTACTAGAGACCGCCGCATAATGGATCTTTATTTGCAACGCGCGCAATATTTTTTTTCAAGAAATCTTCATGTACAATGGGTACACTGCGATCGTGCGCTGCGGTCTTCCTCGCTATTGCAAAAAACAACTCATTTTGCAGCAGTCTCTTATATGGCCTCGAAATAAAACGCTACTGCAAGTACAAAAAAACACCCCAGGAGTTTAAACCCTGGAGTGTCGCTTGTTTTAACTAATGGAGAACTAGAAACCGTAATCGCCCATTCCGCCGCCAGCCGGCATTTGAGCCTCCGGCTTTTTCTCGGGTTTCTCGGCGATCATGCACTCTGTGGTCGCCATCAGACTGGCCACAGAAGCTGCACTTTGAAGCGCGATTCTGACGACTTTCACAGGATCGATTATACCAGACTTTATCATGTCTGTATACTCACCTTTTCTGGCGTCAAAACCGTAGTTAAAGCTATCGTTTTCGAGGATTTTCCCAACGATGAGCGAAGCATCGAGTCCTGCGTTGTCAATAATCTGACGAGCTGGAGCCTGTATTGCTCTCTTGAGAATATCAATACCAAGACGTTCATCGTCATTTTTATGCTGTGCGTTGGCAAGAACCTTTGTTGCTCTCAGCAATGCTATCCCCCCGCCAGGGACAACACCTTCTGCAACTGCTGCGCGAGTAGCGTTGATGGCGTCTTCGACGCGATCCTTGCGTTCCTTGACTTCCATTTCGGTTGCGCCACCGACTCTTATTACAGCGACTCCTCCGGACAACTTTGCCAATCGTTCCTGGAGCTTTTCACGATCGTAATCGGATGTTGTATCTTCCATCTGCTTCTTGATCTGATTGCAGCGAGCCTCGATATCCTGCTTCACGCCAGCTCCATCAACGATGGTCGTATTGTCCTTATCAATAAAGACCTTCTTGGAATTACCAAGCATTCTGATGTCCAACGTATCCAATTTTATTCCTAGATCATCGCTGATGACCTGTCCACCTGTTAGGATCGCGATGTCCTCCAGCATGGCTTTTCTTCTATCGCCAAAACCAGGAGCTTTCACGGCTGCAACCTTCAGACCTCCGCGCAATTTGTTCACCACCAAAGTGGCTAAAGCTTCGCCTTCTACATCTTCGGCAATGATTAGCAATGGTCTGCCAGACTGTGCCACCTTCTCGAGAATTGGCAACATAGGCTGAAGAACCGACAACTTTTTCTCGTGAATAAGAATGAAAGGATTATCCAATTCGCAGGTCATTTTCTCGGGATTAGTTACGAAATACGGAGAACAATAGCCGCGATCAAATTGCATACCCTCAACAACTTCCAACTCGGTCTCGAGAGATTTTGCTTCTTCGACGGTTATTACGCCCTCTTTGCCGACTTTATCGAAAGCCTTGGAAAGCATATCACCAACAGAAACATCTCCATTGGCAGAAATCGTACCGATTTGAGCAATTTCTTCGCTGGTGGAAATCTTCTTGGACACGGTCTGCAGCATATCAGTAACCACTATCACACCGGCATCTATGCCACGCTTCAAATCTATTGGATTTACGCCAGAAGCCACGACTTTCAGCGCCTCTTTGACGATGGCCTGCGCCAGAACCGTCGCCGTTGTAGTGCCGTCACCGGCCAAGTCATTGGATTTGCTGGCGGCTTCCTTAACCATTTGAGCGCCCATGTTTTCGAACCTATCCGGAAGCTCGATGTCCTTCGCTACGGTTACGCCATCTTTCGTTATTTTTGGAGCACCAAAGCTTCTCTGAGTTACCACGTTGCGCCCTTTAGGCCCCAAAGTGACCTTCACTGCATCGGCCAAAGAATCAACGCCCTTCAACATTTTTGCACGAGCATCAATCGAAAACCTTATATCTTTTGCTGACATATGTTATCTCCCACTGTTTATTTACACAAAATACCCAAAATATCAGATTCCTTGAGGATGACATATTCCTCTCCGTCTATCTTTACTTCATTGCCTCCCCATTTTGCGAAGAGAACCCTGTCCCCTTCCTTCACATCCAGGGCATGAAGAGTGCCACCATCGTCTCGTACGCCAGCTCCAACCGCCAAGACTTCTCCTTCCACAGGCTTTTCCTTGGCCGTATCCGGAATGATAATTCCCCCGGGAGTCCTCTCTTCCTGATCAATTCTTTTGATCAAAACTCTATCTTTCAGTGGCTTAAAATTCACTTTTTTTGTCATTATTCAACTCCAATCTCACTAAACTTTCAACTTATTTATAGAATCAATGTTTCCAGAAGAAGGATCGCACAGAAGTATTTTTAGAAAAACACCAACCATGCAACGGCATCCTCTAAAAGAAACCGATGATAGATTAGCAGCAATAAACAGGAATTTCAATAGTAAAAATTATCAGTATTTTAACCATAGTTTTTATGCTCTTTATCTTATGACAAAATACAATAGACCAAGGTGACATTGAATCCAATAACGATACAGCGCGTGTACTGCAAGCGTCGAACTAACCGCTTGTTTTGCCTGCTTTTTTCTCATGCTTTATGGATGTTCCTGAAACTCACGAGGTGGTAAGGATCCAATCAGGCTGGTTTGCTGTTCAACTTCATTTCTGGTAAACTGCATGAATGGCAGTGGGTGAGTCATGTGTGCGGGATTAAGAGATATGAGATGGCCGATCTCCACCATAGGTTGAGTTAATATACTCCATAGGAGTCTTGCCTTTCAACCATCGATATGGTCTTTTATAACTATAATTTAAGGTGTTTCGTGCTCGTGGACTTGAAGGTTGGAAAAATTATGCATCAAGATCTCAGGCAAACACGGAAGAAGAGCTCAAAAAAGAGCTCAATTTTGATCAGTATGAGAAGATAGAATCTTGATAGTATCTACGACACAGGCGTTTACTCATGCTAAAATTGCTTCGATTTTGAAGATAGTCTCCGCAACGCTCGCATTTATTCTTATTGAATCAGCTTCAACATCGCAAGCACATCAGGCACACACTTCAGAAGGTGAAGAAAACGAATCCAACGTCGCGTTGGCTTATTTGGATCAGGCCGCGTCGTTTTCTGTGATTGAAAAGGCGTTGGAGGAGTTCTTGAAAATCGCACGACTGGACGGCAATTCTTCTGGCATAAATTCTCATGCGAAACATCTCCAAAAAATCGAGGAAAATGCGGCGAAAGTTGTGGCAGATAAAATAAACGCAAAGCAGGAGCAGATTCATTTTACCTGCAGTGCGACAGTGGCGAATAACGTTGCGATTCTTGGAGTTGCACGCAAGAATCCAGGTTGTCATTTAATTACTTCCAAAATCGAACACAAAAGCGTACTGAATGTTTTCAAGCATTTGGAGAAAAACGGACACAAGGTTACTTATTTGAATGTGGATCGCCATGGAAAAGTCGATTTAAATCAGCTGCAGAAAAGCATTCGAAAAGACACAAAGTTGATATCAATTCAGATGTTCAATAGCGAGATTGGAACGCTGCAAAATGTGAAGGAAATAGGACGAATCGCAAAGCAAAATGGCGTGCTATTTCATACTGACGCAGCGCAGTCGTTTTGCAAATACAATATCGAAGTAAACGCTATGAACATTGATTTGCTGACTGTTGCAGGCCATAAAATTGGAGCTCCCAAAGGCATTGCAGCTCTGTATATTCGAAATCCCGAAAAACTCTCACCCATATTATTTGGCTCCGGAGATGAATTTTTTCCAGGTTCCAAACCAACGGAATTAATCGCGGCCTTCGCTACTGCCGTTAAAAATTTCAAGTTCGATAGAAAAAAAATAAAGAGAAATTTCAATGAGTTAAAGAAAGTTCTTCTGACCATCAGAAAAATACACATAAATTCCAGCGTACCATCACATATTCTTTCGGTCTCCATTGATGGAGTTCTTTTGGCTGATATTCTAGAGCGCGTGAAGGATTATTCCTTTTCCGCTGGCTGTTCCTGTCTTGGACAAGAAAAATCCAATGTGATGGAAGCCATTGATCCGGAAGAAAAATTACCGTCTTGCACTATCAGAATCAGCTTTTCAGATGCAATAAATTCAGCACAACTCGTTGATTTTGCTAAAAAATTAAAAACCGTTGTGGAGCAATTACGCCAAGAAAAAAGTATAGGAAGTGGTTGCGCCACGGGCGCTAATGGCTTTGCCACGGGATATAAAGGTATGTCAGCTGAACTTGCAAAGCAGATTTTGGCTGAAGCATTGAATGAGAAGAGATGATTGCAAGCACAAAATATCTCATTATGCAGCGCTCTCTAAAAAGCTGAAAGACTACGAAGAATATGGCAATGATGTATTCGGCCGAATTTGTTAAATTAAACGAACAAATTTTGGAAAAGATCAAAGAATGCAAGAAAGGAAGATATACCTCTCGTGAATAATTGCTTGGAAATTGCCTAAAGATATGTTATAGATATGTTATGAAAAATTTTTTAACGCAAGAAGAAGAGTTAGAGCTGAAGCAGAGGCACCGAACCGAAAAGGATCGG
>BNWK01000002.1 GCA_025998775.1 Alphaproteobacteria bacterium
AGACTTAAAGAAAATTTATGCAATCATCTGCATCGCCAAACACAACCTCAAGTTCACAACGATGGTTTTCAAGCGCATCTCTTCCTTGCTTAAATTTATGTGAGTCTCCCGATTTTACTGTAACCACAAACACAATCCTTAGTTGAAATACACGTTAAACGTTTGTGTTTTTTGAAAAATCAAGCAATAAACACTCTCTAAGGCCTTCTCTTTTTTACGACTAATCATAAAATTCACTACCTTCAAAAGGCTTTTTAACATTCTTCAGGGACGACTAGTTATCAAATGTTGCAATTTGCACCACCATCACGCCGAAAGCAATAACGAACGCTTTCTCAAAAATCATCAGTTTTTTCATTTTCTTCTCCTATATTAAAAAAACATACCGCAAATATAGCAAAAAAAAACAGTCTGTCAAGTGATTTTTAAAAATATTTTTGTTAGGCATGCGCGCCCCCTTCGGCAAACAGAGCGCGCGATTCATTTATTTCAACTCGCCTCTTTCCATAGCAGCCTTAATCGCCGTCAATATAATATATTCAATCTTATGACTACGATCGTTGACTTGACAACAGGCTTTAAACTCTCCATGTTGGGCCAAACTGTCAAATTGGTCCGCAATAAACTTAAGAGTATCCACGCCAACTTTCTTAATGGAGGCAAAATTATACATAAAGCTCTCGTGATTAAGTTCGTCACTAATGCCGACAAGATCCAGCAAGATGTTCCAGTTCGTAGTATCGTTATGAACATTTATTCCCTTTGTCGTCAGAACGTCGTCCATTTGTTGCCTGGTTACACGTCCGCCTTTATTCGGAGGTACTATTCTTTCATACTCATGAGACCGGAACATAACGTCAAAATCAAGGATATACCCATAGGCCTTCTCAAAGTCAAGATTTTTCACCTCTTCGCGGGAAAATTCTGCCACCCGATTCTCGAGCTTTGCCCTCAGAGCATTCATGGAACGAACATCGAGCGATGTAAGTGATATCATTATCATTACACATGCACCATATATTAACTTTTTCATTTTAAATTCCTTTATTTAATTAAAAAATTAACATTACTATACTTAAAGAACGGAGAGCTGTTAAGTATTTTTTAAAAATATTTTCGTTTTTTTTGTTGGAATTATTAAAAATGCCGGAGTTTTTCTTTGGTTGATCAATGGCTCATAAACTGATGGCCTCACTTAATCCATCAACAGGTCTAGTTTTAACTGTCTTCTTTTTCTGCTTCTTTCTTTGTTGCATCTTCTTTTACTACTACTTCTTCTTTGGGCGCTACCTCTTTCGTTTCTTCTTTCACCTTTTCTTTCACATCTTCTTCAGTAGGAGGAGGAGGAGTGGCCCCATCGTTCATGTGCTCATTTTTTACGTACAAGAATTCACTGGACACAGCAGTTGTAGTTCTTGGTACATCTATTATGAATTTCGACCCCATTCCTTCGGTACTTTCAGCTTTTATGGTTCCGCCAAAGAAATTCACATACTTTTTAGTCAAAGATAACCCCATTCCTAAATTAGTAGTTCCATCTTCGGATTCGTCAAAAAGATGTATGGTTTTTTTGGATGGCATACCAGCTCCGGTATCTATTACGGTGAATTCTATAAAACTGATCCCATCTTTGTCTACTGGGACTGCACGCAACGTTATTCTACCGAACTCTGTGAATTTTGAGGCATTTCCCAATAGATTCAGCAGACATTGCCGCAGCTTTGTCGCATCCGTATACATCTCACCTATGTCTTTTGGATACTCGAGAAACAACGAGTTGTCATTGTCTGCAATCAGCGGCATTACGACGCCTTCGACATCTTTTATCATTTCTGTTATGTCTATTTTTTCGAAGTACATCTGCGTCTTTCCGGATTCGATCATCGATAGATTCATAATTTCGTCCACCAGCGACATCAGATGGTTAGCCGATCCCATGACCTTTCGAAGATCTTCTGCGGACACCGCGTCTTTTCTTTCAAGAGCCTCTTCCTTCAGAATATCGCTGTACCCCTTTATTGCATTGATCGGCGTTCTTAACTCGTTACTCATGCTCGTAAGGAATAGGCTCTTATAGGTATTAGCTCTGTCTGCTGCAGCTCTCTCTCTTGCAAGATTGGCGTTTGACTCCTCCAATTCCTTTGCTTTTTTATCCATATCAGCGGTTCTTTCTTTTACTTCATTTTCCAGAAACTCTGCATTATGTGCCAATCTTCTTTCTGCTTCTTTGCGGCTATTGATGTCTAGTATCGCAAGAACCACGCATTTCTGCTCTTCTATTTCCACCGGACTGGCAGAACATATTGACCAAAAGTTTCCGCCACCAAAACTCTGAATAAGCACCTCGTAGTTGAGAATATTTATGTTGGATGTAATGGCATTATGCACATAATTCATATCTCCTTCTGATATGAAGACATCCCACATATTAATGGTGCTCACCGCATCTTTTGCTATTCTCATCATGGTCATGGCTGCAAGGTTTATCTGCTTAATATTTCCATCTGCTATACGAAATATCGTAATAGCCAGCGGAGTAGAAGCGGCGATGGCCGTTGAAACCTCTAGTTGATCCTTCGTCTTGCTGTAAAATTTGGACATGCTAACACACAAAAGCATACAGCACACAACCAACATCAGGAAAACAAACGAAAGCCCCTCATTCAGATTTGCAGATATTGCGCTCAATGCAAGTCCATCTGTAGCAATAACCACAAACAGATTACTTCCCTCTAGGTTTTCTGGTATAGCGATATTTTCTTTAAAAATTTTAAAAATCTTACCGCTAATCGACACCTCAGAAAGACCATTCTTTATGGACTGCACTTTGCTGGCCAAATGCAATCCGAGTGCAACTACAGTTTTCTCAGACTTTACTTGCGGTGGCAGCGAATTCAACGAAATATAACGACGACAATCCGGAGAAAGTATGTAAAACATACGGGGAAATACTCCCATTTGCATGTTTTTCATGTACTTTTCGTGCTGATCCCACTTCACAATAAGTTCAAAGTACATGCCATCTTTGTTTTTATCTTTGAATTTCCTAAGCACGATAAATTTCAATACAATATTGTGGGTGTTATCGTCCTGTCCAACGTAGTATAGATACTTATCGCCTATCTTCTTTATCCTCTCTTCCTGAAGATTTAGATCATCATGTACCTCTCCTGTAGAACTTGAAAAACATTTCCCTTTATTGTCGTAGACTGTTATTGACACCATGTCTTTTCGTTCTTTCTGCACGCGCGAAAGTGCTTCCTTTGCCGTTTTCTGATCCTTTAGATCGGAGTCATCAAACTGGGACAGGGCGAATTCCAGCTGCTGTTTTACTCCATTCAGTTGCTCGCCAACATATCTAGATATACCACTGCCTTCATCCATTACGAAGGAATCTATACATTCGCAGGCATCTTGTTGTGAAAACGTATTTACGAAATAGGCAGCAATAAACAGCGGCACAAGTATGCTTACCCACATCAAAACCGCTGATTTAATTGTGTCTATAATCTTCTTCGACATCGTTTACCTAACAACCTCAATACGCTATTTTACCTCTTCTAGGTTACTATTTTGTAAATTAATGGGCACAATTATGATATTTTTGCGGAGGTCCTGTGTATACACATTCAAGGTGAGAAGCCGGATTTTCTTTTCCATGGATTCCTACGGCTGTCCAAGTTCAGAAAGATATGAGACGGGCCAGACCGGCTGAAAATAGAGCGAGTATATATTTTTAGTTGCAAAGAAAGTGAAAGGTCTCCAGAATAGGTGAATATTTTAAATTAACCTTGAGGAGACCAATATGCGATCGAAACCGCACAATTTTCTAATGGATGCGTTCCACTCCTGCTTAATAAAAATCTTGCTGTATATTCGTAGTCCTATCCTAAATATTTGGTGATGTGTTTTTTATCATCAGTAACACTTGAATTTTCCGCCGACTTGTGATATCTAATAGATCATATGTTCTAGGAATGTGATTATGAATATTTTGCAAAATTTTGAGAAAAGCGAATGCGAGCGATTGTTGGCTAACGGAGAGATACCAACTTTTGCCCCCGGCGATACCGTAAAGGTTCTCGTAAAAGTCGTTGAGGGCGAGAAGGAGCGTATGCAATCTTTCGAAGGAGTCTGCATAGCTAGACGCAGTAGGGGAATAGGATCTTCCTTTACCATTAGAAAGATCTCCTTTGGAGAAGGTGTTGAAAGGGTTTTTCCACTCTATTCTCCAAACATAAAGATAGAAGTCGTACGTCATGGAGCGGTACGACGCTCTAAGTTGTACTACCTGCGTGATAGAGTAGGGAAAGCCTCTAGAATATTAGAGAAAAATACATATGCTAAGAAAAATGCCGCAGTTGCCGTGGATCCTGTCGCTAACGCATCCGAAACTGTATAGTGTTTGCAGATCCTCGCAATGTAGACGTTTTCTGCTTTGCTACTGATAACAAACAGAACACGAGACCGCTGCGTCACGAGATATTTTTTGCAACGGCTAGGAAGAGCGCCACGCAGGATTGCGATGTACTAAATGTACATAAGGATTTCTTAGAAAGGAATATTACGTGTGCTGCAAGCACCGAAGCCAATAGCAAAAAAGATCCATTATACAGAGATCTCAACCAGGGTTCAGCTCTGGTTCGCGTTGGTTTATGTGCCGCTCGATTATCTGTCGATAGTTTAATAGAAATAGCGGAAGCAATATTAGATGAGGAAGATTTCGCCGATTTCAATAGATTTGAATTTCCCAAAAAACGTATGAGTTATGTCCTGGGAAGGTTATCAGCAAAATTGGCGGCCAACGAGATCATTTTAAAAAGTGCCATTCGGAATATTAAAATATCAAATGCTCTTCCGGGAAATCCAATTCTGTTGAACGAGAATTATGATTTGGCCATGGCTCATTCCGGAGAATTTGGAATTTCCATCTGTCATTCGAGGAACATTATTGTTGGCCTAGACATCGAACACATCAATAATTTCCGAAATCGATTGCTGCTTGGTTCGGATTTTTTCAAAACCAACAGTACCTTTTTTGATAATACAGAATGCGGAAAATGTATGTTGTGGACGGTACTAGAGGCTGCATCTAAATATATGAAAATTGGAATATCGGCAAATTTCAGCATATTTGATATATCCTCCTCCAAGAACTTTGACAATAAGTATGTAATAACGGAATTGAAGCATTTTCCATCAATCCTAGTAATATCATTTGCCTTTAAAAAGGTTGTGTTATCCATATGTGTTTATAAAAAAATGGATTATTCGTGTTTCACGTTACTGGCAGATAACGACAAGATCAAAAGATTGTTTGATGAGAAAAAAATTGACAACAACAAGAATGCCTCCTACGTGAAATTGATCCACAATATCTACAGTGCATAATACTCTCATATTTCAATACTTGTTGGCATTATAGCACACACTATATTTAATTGAAAACTCTCGAATCTTTAGGCCTCTAGGAAAAAGCCCTGCTATTTCGTAGGATTCCGCATCATGTGCTTGCCATTTTCTGTCACTATAGTATAGAATCCCCTGGAAGGGTTAGATTGAGGTGTACGACCGTGAGTAATGAGATAACTTCAATATTAGAGGAAATAAACGAAGAGCTGAAGCATGATCAGCAGATGGCGTTTTTCAAAAAGCATTCAACGCCGATTCTTGTGGGAATTATTGCTATTGTTGTTTTCATATTAGCCTATTCTACCTGGCATACACGCAGGCAGAAGCATATGGAAGATATAACAACTGCTTTGATAAGTATAAACCAGTCTCCCGGTGTGAAAAGTGATCTGTTGCTGCAGGAGTTAATTGACCGTGCTCCAGGCGAGTTAAAGCCGATCCTGATGGTAATCAAATCCGGAAAGCAATTGAGTTTGGGAGAATTCTCCTTAGATATCGTCTCTCCCCTGCTTGAATTGCAGACTCGAAGCGGAGTGGATATCATATGGAAGGATCTGGCGCTTCTGGTGTACGCTTCTTATCCGTTAAAAAGCTCCGATGAGTTGATAAAAATGCTTGAGCCTTTAACTGCCGAAGATCGCCCGTTTCGTTTTACGGCTTTGGAGTTAATTGGCATGATTAACGAAAACGATGGAAAGCATACGGAAGCTCTAGAAGTCTTCGATAAGATAGTGAATGATAAATCTGTTCCTAGAACGCAGAAAAATAGGATCTCAATTGTATCAAACTACATAAGAAATAGTATGGGGAAACAAAATGAAACAGTATAATAGCGTAGCAGTTTCGTCTTTGCTGTGTCTTCTGTTGGTAAGTTGCTCCGAGAAAGAAATTTTGAAAGGCGAGCGGACAGATATTATCGCGTCCGCTGCTGTTGATGACGGTATTGACAAAACTCCGGCGATTGTGGACAAAGTTGTGTTTCAGAACAAAGAAGTTCCACAGCCATTCATTAACGAGTCACATTGTTATGCACCACTGAAGCTTAGGACAGATGCCGAGAGCGTATGGACGACGGATGTTGATTTCGAAATCACCAAAGGCGTGAAAATGACTTCGTCTCCGATAGTCGCGGAAGGAAAACTCTTCTGCATAGATGCTGCCGGAATAGTATATGCCGTCAATCAAAGTAACGGCGAAAAAATATGGAGAACCAGCACTCTGATGAAAGGAAAAGACGGGCAGATCGGCGGATCCATTGCTTATAGTCAGGGAAAACTAATCGTTACTTCTAGTTTCTCCGAGTGTTTCTCATTGAACGCGAAAACTGGAAAAATACTCTGGAGAATCAAGCTTCCATCTGCTTGCAAAGGAGATGGTATCACCATTCATGATGGAAAAGCTTTCGTTATGTGCTCCAATAGCAGTCTGCACGTAATAAATGTTGAGACTGGGAAAATTTTATGGTCCCATTCGGGAACGGTTGTTGACACAAAGTTTCTTGGAAGTGCCGGCGTCGCTGTTAATGATGGGGCGGTGTTTCTCGCCTATCCATCTGGAGAAATATTCGCTCTGCTGGAAGAGACAGGAGCAGTCATCTGGGATTCTATGTTTTCGAAATTTTCTCTGACGAATTCAGCCCATTCCTTCGTACATCCGAGGGCATGTCCCGTTGTAAGCGGCGATATTGTGTACTTCGTCGCCTCCAATGAGCAAACGGCGGCGTTCAATAAGAAAACGGGAGACCGCCTCTGGACCAGCAATTTCGGTGGGTTGCAGACTCCGTCCATAAGCGGAAACAGCATATTCGTATTTAATTCAAAATCCGAGTTAGTGTGCCTCAATAAGGATACCGGTAAGCTTCGTTGGGTCAGTAAGCTGGAAACAGAAACGGATCGTTTGGCAGATTGGTATGGACAGATCCTGGTTGACGGATACATTCTCATGCTATCACCAACGGGAAAAATTCATTTTGTTTCGCCGTACACTGGAAAGGTTAAAAAAACAAAAGAAACAGATCATGAGGTTTCGCTCAATCCTGTGGTAGCTGACGATATGTTGTATATATTGGCGAACGACGGCAAACTCGCGGCATATAAGTGATTGGTCCTTTTATGATGTATGATCGGTACGCCAGAGCCAAAAGACAGCTTCGATGAAAAAACGGTGCCTTTTTCTATTTTTTTGTAAAATCAGCTTGCAGACATTGGTCATTGCGGGTATACTATATGTAGAAGTGCTATTTACTTAATATTATCAAAAAGGGATAAAGAAAGATATGAAAAAAATTTTACTAACGGGTCTATTGGTGCTTTTTTCTCTTGAGATGCCACTTGCGAGTGCCATGCGAAATGACCGTCAGGAGACTTTGCCGTACACTCCCGACGACGACGTCCATCCTCCGCGCACGACGGGAAACAAGAACCCGCACGCCCTCGTCCGTATCGACGCATGGCGTGGTTTTCAGATGGAGAAACACCGTAACCTCGACCGTACTACAGACAACGAACGGAAACCACTTCCGCGCAGCACTAAAACTGCCAATACCAACGGACAGAAAGTGCACACACTGCTATGACTCTTCGCAGGTGCACCGAGGATCGGATGGATTTGTTAGCCTGGCCAATACGATGAAACATCAGGACATGCCGTCGGATAAGGATATGCACCGTTTCCTCCTTGCGACGAACTCCGAAATAACGGTTTCTGCTGCCGGGGCGTTTCTAGAGATACCATACTCTGGCTACAAAGTTTCTCCTAAATACTGAACCTAAAAACAAGAATTAACTTTGTGCATAAAATACATGAATGTAGCTATTATCGGGAGACCAAACGTTGGAAAATCCACTCTGTTCAACAGGTTGGTGGGAAATAGAATTGCCATCGTTGGAGCTGTCCCTGGAATAACACGCGATAGAAAAGTTTGCGCCGCCGATCTGTGTGGCATAGAGTTCTCGCTCATTGATACTCCCGGCGTCGATCCTTTTTCCTATAATTCTTTGGCCATCTCCATGAACGAGCAATCTCTGGCAGCGATCAAGGAGTCAGATCTTGTGTTTTTCGTCATTGACGGCATCGAGGGCGTGACCAATTACGACAAGGAAATATCGTCATGGTTGCGATCTTCATTTAAAAGCGTTGGAACCCGCCCAGTTATTCTCATAAGAAATAAATGCGAGGGAAAAATAAGCGCAGATATATCCGAAACACTTGGCTTTGGCGAATGCGTTTCCATATCAGCAGAGCATAATCTTGGCATGGACGAGTTGTTTATGCGGCTTCAGCAAATTGACCAACGTGACGTTGGATTCGCTACTGCTTCGCTGCCTTCTGAAACGTATGCGAGCGCTATCTCAAAAGCTGAGGCAAAAGAAAACGCCTGTGAAGCATGCCTAAAGGTTGCCATAGTCGGCAGACCAAACGTCGGAAAATCCACGCTCATAAATGCAATTATCGGCGATAACCGTCTCCTGACTGGTAAACAGGCTGGAATTACGCGAGACGCCATAATGCTGGATTACAAATACAAAAATCGTCCCATAACGTTGATTGATACCGCCGGCCAGAGAAGAAAATCCAAAGTCACCGAAAAGATAGAAACTGTTTCTGTCCAGGACGCATGGAGATATATTCGGCAAGCGAATGTCGTTGTGGTTGTAATGGACATACAGAATCCACTGGAAAAACAAGATCTAAGCATTGCAAGTAAAGCGTTTGACGAGGGAAAAATCGTGATGTTTGCGCTCAACAAAAGCGATACGCTAGAGAAACCTGACGACGTAGTTGAGGCAATTAAGAAAAGAGCCGAGAAAGAATTTGCTCAACTTCCGGGAGTAGCATGTCTGCTGGTATCCGCCAAAGAGAAAAAAGGACTGGCGAGAATATTCAATGTTGCCTTCGAATTATATGATGATTGGTGCAAACGTATCACGACAAGCGCTCTAAACAAATGGTTTCAGGGAGCGGTGGCGAAAAATCCACCACCGCTGGTAAATGGAATGCCGATAAAATTAAAATACATATCGCAGACGAACTCAAAACCGCCAACATTTGTGATTTTCGCCAATAGAGCCGAACACCTACCCGTAAGCTACGAAAGATATATCCTCAATAATCTACGGGACTCGTTCAAACTTTACGGAATTCCGCTTCGTCTTTTCGTAAGACAACGGGAAAATCCTCATACGGCGTAGGATGGCACCGAATTACAATGTAGTATTAGTGCTAGAGACAAGCAGAACGTTGGGCTAAAAACTTTTTTTTCTATCGTGATCAGGGCGTTTATCTAGCTGAGAACGGTTTTTTTCGAACTCCAGGAATCTATTGAGCATCAGGGTCGGTCGGTTTGAATCCGACTAGCAGCAGAGTTGGCTCACCGTGTATGTTCATAAAGATCAGGACATTGGTTACCTTCAATGCACGGTTCTGCACGTTTAGCAAGGTTGCCCCAGTTGCGAACGTATTTTTAAGCGGTGTCTTCGGTACCTGAATATCGGTTGGTTGTTTTTGATTATCTAGCAGGGTCATTTCGAGCTGAGCTCCAACCGGGACATAGCTCACGTTGAAGCCATCATTAAGTACCGACTTCCAATCAAAAGTGCGGACTAGCATCGGCGAGATGCTGGACTAGCCGTCAGCATTGAACTTTGCAGTGCTGGTTGTATATGCATCCATCGCCGAACAAGTGTCAAACAGCCCAGCAGACAATAACATCATGGCGCAAGCGGTACATATCAGTTTTTTCATGTCATTTTCTCCTATATTATTAAAAACATGTTGATTATAGCCAAAAAACGAAAAGAAGTCAAGGAATCCTTAAAAGAACCGGCGATAATTTTGTAATTATATGAATATTAGGTCTTCAAAAGAAAAAAAACTCCATCGTTGGTAAAGCGTAAGGTATATAACCGGCTCATGGATAATTAAAATAAACCGCCGAACTTGAAGTGGAGTTAGGGATCTAATAGATTTGTGTTTTAAATCAAGAAGGAGTACTCTATCGTAGGTTGTAAAAGAGATTTTAAATGAGTGATTATATAGAATATATTATCGAAGCAATATTCGGTTTTGGAATGTTTATTAATGCCATACTATTTATACCTCAGGCTGTAAAGATATACAAAACTAAAAGTGCTAAAGGTGTTTCTCTGGCAACCTTTGCGGGTTTTTGTGTAATACAATTATTTACAGTTCTTCATGGATACATCCATCAAGATTACATTCTCATGTTCGGTTATGCATTAAGTCTTGTATTTTGTGCAATCGTTACTTTTTTGATTTTTTTATATAGGAAATGAAATGAAAAACCGTCCGATTAGCTATTCTATAAGCTGCAATGATGAAAAATCAGAAAAAATCTTTTTTTTGAAAGATCATGCGCTAATTGGAATAAGTCCTTTTAATAGCTATTTTACAGAGGAGTGCATGGAAAAATTATTTCTTTGGGCACTCAATAGTTTCCAAAAGGTAACTGTTTTTATCCACGATGAAATTTCGAGATACACGCTTCAGGGGATTGGATATACAGAGGATAAAGCGATCAAAAAGACTAAACGACAAGATGTATATCTGAAACATAAAGCAATAAGAGCTTTTGTTGCAAACAGACTTTCAGAAGCGGAAGCAGAAAATAAAATAGTTTGTTTAAGTGCACTTGTGAACAACGAAAAATACATAAAGTTTTACAACAATTACTTTGAATTATATAAAAATGACGATTTTTTTAGAAAAGGTTGTTTCGTGACTTCAAAGTGGGTTCTAGAAAACCAAGATCTCTTTGAAACTATAAACGATGAATCCGTGAATATAGCAATTCAATACTTTTTAGCCGAGCTTCCACTATACCTAAATACCCCCGATATACTTGGTATTCCATCATCGTTGTTTGTATGTAAAGATCCTCCGTCTGCTTTTCTAAAAAAAGTTTATGAGGACAATGTGCTAGCATCCCGTCAGCAGGGGTATTTGACGGTAAAAATGGATAATATTGCTAATGAAGTATACATAAGTAATATATTAAAACATGTTCCTGGATGTGTTTATTGGAAAGATATGGATGGCGTTTATCTGGGGTGTAATCAAATGGAAGCGAATATGGCTGGCCTAAAAGCTCCGGAGCTAATAATTGGAAAGACAGACTATGAATTATTATGGAAAGATATTGCTGATGATTTGAGAAAAACAGATCGAAGAATTATGCAAACCAAAATTCCGGAAGAAATCTTAGAAGCTCCAGTGCTTGCAAATAACAAAAAAATAATAATGTTGACAAAAAAATCTCCGCTTTATGATGATAGTGATAATGTTATTGGAATTATAGGAGTATCGATTGACATAACTGATCGCAAAAAGGTTGAAGAATTTGAGATTAGAAAAAATATTTACGAGCAAGTAGCTCATGACATTCGTTCTCCGTTAGCTGCTTTATCTATGCTTGCAAGAAATTGCAAAAATCTTTCAGAAAAAGAATATATTATGTTTAGAAATGTCGCGACTAACATCGAGAGTATTATATACAAGTTACTTAATTGTTATGATGATGACAAAAACGAAGAATATAATATGAAAGCGTATATCCTATTTCCTTTTAGTATTTCAGAAATACTTGATAACCAAAAATATCAGCACAAAGATTCTAAAAATATAAGTTTTAGTTATTCTTACGATATGTCGAGCAACTTTGTTTTTATAAAGGGAGATTATTCCGAATTTTGTCGCATGATGTCTAATTTGCTAAATAACTCCGTTGAGGCTCTTGAAGGCGAAGATGGAGTTATAGAAGTAAAGCTGATCGAAGAAGAGCAGCAGGTTAGAATTCACATAAAGGATAATGGCAAAGGTATGCCAAAGGAAATGGTAGATAAGCTCATGAGCAATATCCCCGTAGGCAGTACCAAAGCGGGAGGACGCGGCATTGGCACTCAGCAGATTGTATCCACATTGCGAGAGATGAACGGCAAAATGCGTATTGAATCGACAGAGAATGTTGGAACAGAAATTACCATTTCGTTTTACAAATCAGATTATCCCGATTGGTTTACCGACAAAATTGTATTGCACAAAGGCGATATAGTGGTTGTATTGGATGACGATTCGTCGATCCATAGCGTTTGGGAAAATCGGCTAAAGGAATACTCAAACGATATTACCATAAAATATTTCATACACAGCAGTGACGCAATTGATTACATCAACTCATCAAAGCAAAAGGATAGAATCTTTTTGTTGACGGATTATGAATTGCGAGACCAAAAAATAAACGGCATAGATGTAATAGAAAAATGTGAAATCCAAAGAAGATCTGTCCTTGTAACTAGCGTATATATCTCCAGAATAGGAGATTTTTCTGAAAAGTTTAAATTTACTAGGTTATTGCCTAAAGCATATATAGACAATATTTCTATTGTGGTAGAAAGAAATGTCTGGCTTCCATAGGAGAGCTATAAAATTGGTCGCAGAGGGCCCATTACATGTATGTTTTTATAAATGATTCGTCGACAAATGCAACATCATCGGCTTTTATCTATCCGCTGAATACATAGTATGGGGAATCGCCAGACACATAGCAGGAGACATAGAACCAAGCTTTATCGGCGCTTATGTGCGATATAAGCAAAGGAGTTCCCAAATGTATCATGTTTTGTATGTTTTCGTTAAATTGATAGCTACCGCCTGGCAATTTGATGTTTTCGAAGAATGGCTTTTCCGTTGGGCTTATGTAACTCATTGTATTTCTTATGGCAATTGCCTTTATTTTTACAGACGGATACGCGTACACTCTAACATTATCTATTATTTTCTTTCTCTCCTGAGGAGGCCATTTATGTAGGCTTTCTCTGTGGCCGTCTGGAACGAATAGCCTTTTGGCTTCCGGAAGAACGATTTTGTATGTCCAGGGAGAGAAAAATACTTCATTAAATTTCTGATCAAGCATATTCTTCTGAGACTTTGTTAGAATTTTCGCTGAATATTCAGGTGAGGATGCTAGAATACTTGCGTCTTACGGTACATCACGTGCCAACATTGCATCTAGATTTTCATCGACTACGCACAACTGCCTGTTGCTGGAACATGCAGACAGCACAATAAACAAAAATATCGCATACACATTTTTCATATTAATATTGCTTTCATAAATTACTTCTGGAATATTTTAAAGCATATTTATTGATCAATGCAAACACTCTGTCATTTTTTATGTCGTAAATAATCCATCTCCGCTCGCGAAATAGCAACCTACCCCACCAAAAAAACACAACCATTGCGAGAACAAGCTGGCGCCACCTAGGGTTGCTGGCAGCGCGCAAATTCATCAATCTGGCATTTCTCCACAGACGCTACCACTATCAGCACCTCTGCCGATAAGGTTGGCATTCAAAAACTCCAATATTCTAGGAAGCGTATTTATAAATACATCCGTGGTATATCCTTTTTTTTTCATGCAATTCATCGCGCAACGTTATACAACGCTTGCTTGCATTAGGAAGTTGAACCTCCCTTCCGCGTAATCGTCTTCATTCGCAGAGTCGTCTCCATCTTCGTAGTCGTCTCCATTTTTGTAGTCGTTTACGTTATTTACTCTTGGTACTTCTGCTAAACCGATGCCAGCTTTGTTGTTAGATTGTCCGTTCCCAACTTCGGTGTCCTCAGCGTTAGATGATTCGGACGGCTTGTATGTTTCAGATTCAAAGGCGGCAGCGCGAGGTGACTCTGCGGGGTTGTTTGATTTAAATTGCTGGGCGACAGCAAGAGGTGGTTGCGCTAGGTTGTTTGCTTTAGATTCCAGAGCGGCAGCGCGAGATGGTTCAGCCACGTTGTTTCCTTCAGATTTCGGTGCAGCAACCTTAGGTGACTTTGCTTGGTTGTTTGCCGTAAATTGCATGGCGGCAGCGCGAGATGGTTCAGCCATGTTGTTTGCTTTAGATTCCAGAGCGGCAGCGCGAGGTTGCTTTGCTGGGTGGGTGGCCTTAGATTCCGAGGTGGCAGCTCTTGACGGTTCACTCCTATTGTTTGCTTTAAATTTCGGTGCAGGAGTTCTTGACGGTTCACTCCTATTGTTGTTTGCTTTAAATTTCGGTGCAGGAGCTCTTGATGGTTTAGCTATGTTGTTTGCTTTAGATTCCAGAGCGGCAGCGTTAGATGGTTCTGCTGGGGAGTTCGCGTTAGTGTTCGAGACAACAGCGCCAGATGTCTGTATCGCCTCTTCTTCTTCAGATTCCCCGTCGTCATCGTCAGATTGTTCGTCCAGTTCTTGTTCCAGCTCGTAGTCTTCAAACTCATCCTTTTCGTTTGGTTCGGCCGTGTATTGTTCCACAAATCGCTTGCGCGTTACTTTAGGTCTTTTTCTTACCGTCAGCGATTTACCCCCTCTAGTTTGTGATCTCGCGGTTTTATTTCCATACTGTTGTTCAATATCACTTCCTTCGTTCTGGTTTTGCCGTTTCAACCTTGTCACGGCACCAGGTCTTCCAGGTCTGTACTGTTTCTTTTTCCTCACTTCAGATGCTTTAGTCTTTTGTTTTTTATTATTCTTTTTTCCTGTATTAGATGTTTTTGCTCCCTTGGTTCTTTGTTTGCTAGTGCCCGATTTTTTCTTTTTTTCGGATGCTGTGGATCCACTGTTCCGCTTCGATTTGGGGTCCCCGTGAACGTCGAACAATGTAACCAACGCCAATATTATGATACTGACATAATAAAACAAGTTTTTCATTTTTTCTTCCCCATATATAAAAACACACTATAATTATAAAATAAAGCAAGATAAAAGTCAAGAAAAAACATCTCTTTTTTTAATTACGCAAAAGATGTTGCAGATTGAGATCCGACCGTTTTGGATTAAAAATCTGATATTTCCTTTTTTCTGGATCGCCAATAACATAAGTTATCGTCACAGAATCAAAAGGTTATCGGTTAAGCAGCCACACTGATATGCCAAATATTATTCTGTAAATTACGATTGCAAGCAGCGTATGTTTTTTTAGAAAATTCGTCACAATGCGCAGAGAAACCAATCCAAACAGAAAAGAAAACAGGCAGCCGATAAATAGCAAGCTCCAGTCGTCGATAATTATTTTTCCTCGAATGATTTTCAGTAGCGTTATGAATAGAGCTCCTGAAACTGGCGGAATGGAGAGCAGCATGGAAAAACGAAAGCTCTCGCTTCTTGAGTAATTCAAGTACCGAGACGCAGATAGGGTCGCCCCAAGCCGACTAACTCCTGGAATTATGGCAAGACTTTGAGCAAGTCCCACGAGTATTCCATCTTTCATTGATATGGAGAGACCGCTGTATAATGGCTCTTTTTCGCAATTGGCTTCGGTGCTTGCAGCACATGCAATAGTTCGTTCTAAGGAATCCTCATGTACAAGGAGTACATTGCAATCCTGCGCAACGACACGAGTGTCTGCGTCCTTCCTCGCACTTGCAAAAAATAGCTCATTATGTAGCGGTTTCATGGAGCTTTTATTTTCGCTGCGCAAATCACATAAATACAAAATAATGCCGAACGATATTAAAGTCGATGTCAATAGAATCGGAGATTTGAAATTGATATCTAAGAACAGATCTGCAATAAAAAATATCACTATAGTGGGTACGCTGGAAACGAACCATATGTTGAAAAATTTGCGATCATTTGGGGAGCGATTAAAAAATCCAAGTATTAGTCTCCATATATCTTTTCTGAAAAACACAGCTATGGCCAGAAGCGATCCCAAATTCAGACACACATCAAACGCATAGCGCTGATTTGCCAGCCCCATAATTTTGGATGCAAACATGAGATGAGCAGACGAACTCACCGGAAGAAATTCCGTTATTCCCTGTATAATTCCAAGAATAATTGCATGTAGCGATGTCATTGATTTCCCATATTTGTATCAAAAGTGCGCGCTGCACGGGCGTTTGTAGACGTGTGTGCTGCAAGCACTAGCACGTAATCAAAAAAGATCCACCTGAGTTGGCTCTTTTCTTACTTTTAATCTACCGTCCGAAAATATCAAGCTAAACGACTGAAATTTTTCCGCTTCCGCTATGGAAGTTATTGGAGACATTTTTGGCGACTCCACAAAGGCAAAACCCTTTCTCAATATATTGACATGTGAGTTCGACTCGATTCCATTCGCAAGAATTGTAAAAATGTTCTTCGAGTTTTCTAGCTTTGCGAAGATTAAAAACTGCAGTTTCTGAAAAATATCGTTTACATTTTCTCTTATGACCGGCTTCGGAACCATAATTCTAGCCAACAGCAATCTCTTGTTTGCTATGAGTTTATTGGCAGCGGACATCACTCGATCAAACGCGTAATCAACTCGCTGGATTTTTTCCGCTACGATTCCTCTTATATCCAGAATTTTGTTTGAACGCAGAAAGAGACGTTTGTTCTCCAGATTATTCGCCGTGATAATGTTCAGTTTTGAAAATATCCGGCTGATATCTGCCTGCAGCTTGATTTTCTCCGGAACAGCAAACTCTGCCGCAGCAGTCGGAGTCGGAGCCCGCAGATCCGCTGCATAATCGATCAGCGTTGTGTCAGTTTCGTGACCAATGGCTGATATAACAGGAATATCACTGCGCACAACTGCTCGCACGATATCTTCTTCGTTAAACGGCATTAGATCCTCGAAACTTCCTCCCCCTCTCGCCACGATCAACAAATCTGGCTTTTTATCCGCTGGCAGCGAGTTCATGCCGTCAATTGCTTCGACAATCTGCCGACAGGCGTCCAATCCCTGCACCAGAACCGGCCACAGCAAGATATCTCGCGGAAATCTTTGGCCGATGCGATGCAGCATGTCTCGGATAACGGCTCCGGTTGGAGACGTTATGATTCCGATGGTTTTCGGCAGAAATGGAATTGGTTTCTTTTTGGATTGATCGAAGAGGCCTTCGATTGCCAATTTCTTTTTTCTTTCTTCAAGGATTTTTAGAAGTTCACCAACGCCGGAAAGCTCAAATTGCTCAACTACAAACTGATATTTCGAACGCATTGGATAGGTTGTAACTTGCCCAAGGCATTTCACTTCCATTCCATCTTCCAGTTTTATGTTTTGCTTTTGGGCTACATATTTCCAGCAGACGGCATCTATTACGGCATCCGAATCCTTAAGCGCAAAATACAAATGCCCGGACGAATGCACTTTCAGCGCACTGACTTCTGCCTTTAATTGTATCTTGCTGAAGTTTTGCTCCATCGATCTCTTTATCAGAGCCGAAAGCCTGGAAACTGTATATTCTTCTTCCAATTGATTTCTCCATTTTCTACACTTGCATAATACTCTGAGTGTGCCTTAAGTTTAGCATTTACATCTACCAACGAACATTGTCATAACAAGATTTTTTTATCAATGGAATTGACTTATTTCCATAAAAGAGCTTTACTGACGACGCGCATGGAGAGATGGCCGAGCGGTTTAAGGCGCACGCCTGGAAAGTGTGTATACGGGAGACTGTATCGCGGGTTCGAATCCCGCTCTCTCCGCCAGATCCATTTGGTTGGAAGACGAGGCTGCTACATAATGGCTCTTTTTTGCAATTGGCCACAAATATCTTGCAAAAAATATCTCGTTATGCAGCTATTTCATGATGGCACGACTTTACCTGAGATCTACCTTTTTTTGTCCAGTTTTTTCAAACCTATGGCATCGATAAAAAGCTGCATTTCCATAGGTAGGTGATCAAAACCACGTTCTTCCATAAAGCCACGAAGATCTTTTTCCATTTGCTTAAATCGTAAGAACGTATCAAGCGCGTCATGATGTTTTTCAATAATTATGGAGCGCGTTTTATCCGTTTTTGCCTCGCAAAGTATTTTCAGAGCGTTTATTCTAGCTTTCTGCTGATCTTTCAAACAACCAGTTACTTTCCATTCCTTAAATGGTAGTTCCATAACCGCTACCACGGCATCATCATTGTCCAAGTCATCAAGCGCATTAAGCGCATTAAGCTTACATAACATAAACGCAAGTTCAGCGTTATACTTCCCGGTCTCTGTACCTATTATCGCTGGGAGAAAAGAAAACTGCTCCATAAAACCTTCGACAGTAAGCTTGTCCTCTTCCTCCCATACATCTTGCGCGTTCACTTCTCCTCGCAATGGCTTACTTGAGCTTGACGATATATTTTCTTTTTCTTTCATTCCATACAGATCAAAAACCTGTAGCGCCATTGCAATTGCCAGTATTTTTTTCATAACATTTCTCCATTAAAAACATCTTAAAATAATAAATACTTTCTAGAAAGTACGATTAATCTCATTAGAAATCAAAATGTTTTTTAAAATTATGCGTTTTATATATTTTCATTATAATAATAAAGTTACGTTTAACTGGTTTAATCATCCATGCCAAAGATTCTTAGCATAATTTTTGCTTTAGCGGAGCGTAATTGATTATCGACGAGATTTCTTTTTTGTGTTAGTTTGTGTGGTATTGCAAGTCGGTTTGGATGGAGAGTTTTATGAAAAGCTTTCAGGAAATAATTTTTTCGCTGAGCAACTATTGGGGAGAGTATGGATGCGCCATTCTGCAACCATATGATATGGAAGTTGGTGCTGGAACGTTTAGTCCAAACACTTTCATGCGCGCCCTAGGAAAAGGAAAGTGGAGTGCCGCCTATGTTCAGCCATCACGGCGTCCTGCCGATGGGCGCTACGGAGAAAATCCAAATAGAGTTGGTAAACACCATCAATTTCAAGTTGTAATCAAGCCATCTCCTGATGATATTCAAGATATCTATCTAAAAAGCCTGGAAGTTGTCGGCATAGATTATAAATTACATGATATTCGCTTTGTAGAAGACGACTGGGAAAGTCCGACATTGGGCGCTGCCGGTCTCGGATGGGAAGTTTGGTGCGACGGAATGGAAATCACACAATTCACGTATTTTCAACAAGTTGGCGGCTTCAATTGCGATCCAGTAACCGTTGAGCTTACCTACGGATTGGAAAGACTCGCCATGTTTCTCCAGAAAGCTGACAACGTATACGATCTTAATTGGAACGGAAAAGATGCCGTAGAAAAAATTACCTATAGAGATGTGTGTTTTCAACAGGAAGTTGAGTTCTCGAAATATTCGTTTGAGGATGCCGATGTAGAAGGTTTAAAACGTCATTTTGAGGATGCGGAAAAAGAATGCGCAAATCTTGCGGAAAAACAATTGGCACTTCCGGCGTATGACCAATGCATGAAGGCTAGTCATCTGTTCAATCTAATGGATTCCCGTGGAGCTCTGAGCGTTGCCGAAAGAGTCGATCGCATAGCGCGGGTAAGAGCGCTCGCAAAAATGTGTTGTAAAGCACAAGTCGAAAACGAAAATTCATTCCGAGGATAGTATCATGAATGTAAATGAAGAAAATTTTCTGCTGGAATTAATGGTCGAAGAGATTCCCGCGATGTTTCAAGCGAACGCCATCGCAAATCTAAAAGATATAATCACCGGGAAGTTAGAGAAAAACAAAATTCGATATGAAAACGTAAAGACATATATATCTCCCCGAAGAATGGTATTTATGGCGAAACTAGATCCACAAATTCCTGCATTTACCGAAGAGAAAAAAGGACCGCAAACGTCTGCTCCGGCTGAAGTAATCGATAAGTTTCTGAAATCGCTGGGGATTTCGCGCGGCGATTGCTGTGAAAAAATCATAGATAAAAAGACTTTCATCGTTGCAAATGTCAGTCATCCACAGAAATCCACCAAAGATTTGCTGGAGGATATCGTTGTAACATCAATTGCCGAAATCCAATGGAAAAAGTCGATGCATTGGAGAGATCATTCGTTTAACTTCGTCAGACCTCTTCGAAATATTCTTTGCGTATTCTGCGATGAACATGTGAAGATAGAATTCAAGGAAGTAAATCTACAATCCAACGATTACACTTTTGGCCATCGTTTTATGTCTTCCGGAAAGATCTCTGTAAAAAATCCAAATGATTATATGGAAAAAATGAAAGAAGCATTTGTGGTTATCGATCCGGAAGAAAGAAAAAAGATAATTCTAGATGGATTCGAAAAAATTTCTGCGAAAAATTCTGTTGCTATAGAAATAACCGATCGTCTTCTGGAAGAGGTGGTTGGGCTTGTGGAAAATCCCGTTGTTCTGCTCGGACAGATTCCCGAAAAATTCATGAAACTCCCGGAAGAAGTTTTGATAATGCCTATGCGAGTCCATCAGAGATACTTTCCAGTTCGCAAAGGCCAGAAGCTTGCTCCTTTTTTTGCGTTTGTTTCCAATAACTTAACTGCGGATGGCGGAAAAGAAATAATAAAAGGAAATGAGCGAGTACTAAATGCTCGCCTGTCGGATGCACTGTTTTTCTACGAAACGGATTTGCAAAAACCGCTGGAATCACATTTGGAAAACCTAAAGAAAATAGCTTTCAATGAAAAACTAGGAAGTGTATTCGATAGAATCATGAGAATCTGTGACGTTTGCTATTTAATCTGGGACGACATTAGCGCCGAAAGTTTTCATGGATTATCCAAAAATGACGTTCCTGCTTTATTGAAACGCATTGCTATATTATCCAAGTGCGATTTGTCGACGTATATGGTTAGTGAGTTTCCGGAACTTCAGGGAATTATGGGAAGCTACTACGCTGCTCAGCAAGGGGAAAATGAATTTATATGTGCCGCCATTGGTGAGCAATACAAAGCTATCGATGAAATTAAATCGCCATTGGGAGCTCTGTTTTCTCTGGCGGATAAAATAGAAATTATCACGAGTTTCTTTGCAATTGGAAAGGAGCCGACGGGATCGAAGGATCCGTTTGCACTGCGGAGAGCAGCCATTGGGCTAATAAGGATCATAAGAAAATATAATATCTCGTTGGATCTGTACGAAGTAATTGAAAAGACTTTTGAGAAACTCAATTCTAGTTTTAAAGATCTTAATCAGAATACCGTTGAATCCGTATATTCCTTCATAATGGAAAGACTGAAAGTTACGCTGAAGGAGTCCGGCATTTCGCATGAAGTCGTGACATCTGTTATTGCAGCTGAAAAAAACACTGTACCTAAACAGAGACCACTGCATAATGAGCTATTTTTTGCAAGGCACTCGTGTCGTATAGCTAGTAAGAACGCAGCGCAGGACCGCAGTGTACTCGATGTACATGAGGATTCTTTAGAAAGGAATATTGCGTGTGCTGCAAGCACCGAAGCCAATTGCGAAAAAGATCAATTATGCGGTAGTCTCAAAAAGGATATCAATCGTATATTTGATAAGGCAGAGATTTTAAACCAGACATTGCAAAGCGCCGAAGGGGAAAGTTTGGTTTCCTGCTATAGGCGATCGAAGAATATTCTGGATCCATATGAACAAGAAAATCCTTCCGACGAATTTCATTTGGACAGGTCACTATGCGTTGAACAATGCGAACGCGATTTGTTTGATGCGCTGGATAGTCTGGAACTTTCGTTGAATGCTGTGGAATGTTCAAGTTTGGGTTTTTGCGAGAAACTTCGGACAAAGATAAGTCTTTGTGCTTCCATCGAAAAAAAGACCACTGCTTTCTTTGAGGATATATTGATAAACGCAGATGACGAAAAACTGCGGCAGAATAGAGTCGGTATTCTCATGAAACTTACGTCGATTTTTGAGAATTTTCTGCCGGAAACAACCAACTTAAAGTAATTTAGGTAGCAGAGGCTTCAGTCTTTTCTACTTGGCACGACGAGGTGGGCCACGCGCTTAACTATCAGGAGTTGGTGAATCCGAATATTCGTCTTCATTTTGTTTTTTAATACCATATCTCTGGAAATATATGTTTTTGGTGGTGGAGTATAGATCGGTTTTATCTTCCAGAAGTGAATCCATAGCTTGTGCATTTTCAGCTCTGTCGCTAACTGCCAAAAGAGCAGCTTTCAATACCATGTATGGGAATCCAATGAAATATCCGACAGGATCCATAAACCACGATATCGGTTCAGCAATTGCATCTCTCGTGGAAGAAAAACCAAGTATCGGCAAAACCAAATAATCACCAGTTGGAACCTCCATTTTCTTCAGCGTGTCCTGGTGGGTCATTTTTTTTCTAGGAAGCCCCATGTATTCTGCAATATCCAGCATACCCAAGACTCCAATTGTGGAGTTTATGACAAATCTAAATAAAGAAGATGTGGCTCCCTCTCCGTTAAGAGTTATTGTGTGGTTTACAAAATAAAACGGCTCCTTCAGATTTAAAAGTACATTGGAGATAAAATTTTCCACTTCATCATGGAGGCTATCCTTATAGGTCATTGCCGCAGGACGCAAAATGCTTTTATCTATTTGTACGTTTAGTTCAAGAGATTCCCTATTGAATTCTTCCATTGGATCATTATTATTCGGATCCCCACTGCAAGCCGTTAAAAGCAGCAAAGAAAACGTAAATATCTTTTTCATAGCACGATCTCTCCACAATTACTATAATAATATATCACCGTTAAGTTAAAAACTAATTAACACAAGTAAAAAATATTTACAAAAATGCATTTTTCGCTAGTGTTCGCGTAACTACCTATTGTCTCCTGTGGCATCTCAAATTACAACGTTCTTAACCGCAATCAGAATGGCAAATTACCTAGTGATACGGTTTCCTTTTATGCTTAAGCGCCATATTTCTGCTTTCGTGCGGAAGACAGGTAACTCGAACTTTGGCATATCCCTTTCTGTAGAATCCAAGTAATTCTGATGCTCTCTGAGATACATCGATTATTCTTCTATTGGTACAAGCAAAAGGACCTCGATCGTTCACCAACAGCTTTATGCTTTTTCCATTGGATAGGTTTTTCACCAGAACTACGCTGGGAATTGGAAGAGTTCTGTGAGCAGCTGTTAGCTTGTTCTTATCGAACCTTTTTCCGCTGGCAGTGGATTTCCCATGACAATCATATCCGTACCAAGTGGATATTCCAATTTTATCGTAATTGTAGTGAACCTGAGGATAATACCTAACGTTCTTTATGACATATGGTCTTTCCGTAGCACTGTGCCAGTACTTCACTGTTGTTCTTTTTTGTTCGGCGCATCCGACCAATAATACAAGAAAGAATATCGATAACCCAAATTTCTCACGAAACACAATTGTTTTATTGCTATAATCACACATTACTATACTACCTCACTATAGCGGATTGCCTAGTGATACGGCTTCCTGTTGTATTTTAACGCCATTTTTCTGCTTTCATCTGGAATGCAGGTGACTCGGACTTTAGTATATCCTTCTCTGCGAAATTCAAGTAATTCTGCCGTTTTCTGAGATACATCAATTATTCGTTTATCTGTGTAAGCAAAAGGACCACGGTCATTCACTAGAAGCTTCACTTTTTTTCCATTCGATAGATTTTCTACTATGACTACGCTGGGAATCGGGAGAGTTCTATGGGCAGCAGTCAACTTATCCTTATCGAATGTTTTTCCGCTGGCTGTAGCCAATCCATGGCAATCGTATCCATACCAACTAGACACTCCAACCTTATCGTAATTATAATGCACCTGGGGATAATACCTAACATTCCTTATGACATATGGCCTTTCCGTAAGGTGATGCCAGTATTTTACTTTTGTTTCATCTTGTTCAGCACATCCAACAAACAATACCAAGAATAACAGCGACAACTTATTAAACCTGTCAAGTAACCTTTCTCTATTGGGTCTTTTTGTCGTCGTTCCGGTACTCGGATCCTCACGTACATCAAGTACGCTGCGGTCCTGCGTTCCGTATACTCCTAAAAAATCCTCCAATATAGTCGATTTCGTAACAGGTTTATTTATTTTTGCAAATTTTTCACGAAACGTAATCGTTTTACTGCTACAATCGCACATATTATATATTACCTCACTACAGGAGCCGTACTTGCACCAAAAGACGATGAAAGACTACATTACGGGCGTAAAACCACTAAGCTCAAGAAATGCTATCATAAAATGCAAAAGAGTAAAACGTGAATTAATACGCAAACCTCAATTGAGTGAGATTAAACATTCCTTAAACCAAAAGTTATGTGATTTGTATAGGGAAGATAAATCGTTTGGAAATGCTCATATCCCAAGCATAAGCAGAAAGAATACTCGGAAATTTTTGGCGGAAAAAACTCTGGATTTGCATGGGTACACAAGAGAAAAAGCCATCGAGTCCTTGTATGTTTTTTTCGAACGATGCCAGAGAGAATACATAAGAAACGTATTGATAATAACAGGTGGAAGCTCCGCAAGACAGTCAGTGATTCGCTCACTTTTCAAGCAATGGATGCGGGAATATTTTTCGAACTATGTCTCGGCATACGGACACGCAAGCGCATCGGACGGTGGAGAAGGAGCATTCTATGTTGTTCTAAAAAGTACACACCCGAATGTTTGAAGCGAAAATTATATCATTTTTTCCGTGATAATCACATCCATTCCCTCCTGCCTCGTTTTCAATTCGAAGCCGGATTGGGCCAGTTGCTCAAGCAGACAGTGCCTAATGATGTTTCGGTGAGTCACTTCACCATTAAAAGTCACAGAAGGAAGCGATACATTTTTTCCACCACAGCGCGTTATAATTTCTCCGGACAAATCATTAAGCCTCGTAGTTACCACGCCACCAAACGGCATTATTTCTTTTGCAACAGTTGCCGTATACATGATTATTTTTCCTGCAACGTTAGGAATAGTATCAATGTCTGATTCAAGAAAGAACGTAATATTATTATATTTTAATACATCAGATATCAACTGCTTTAGTGAATTAATCGAATAGCAGAATGTATCTGCTTTTACTGAAAACAGCTCCCTTGTGAACTTTAGGATTGCGTTTGCTTTGCTGGTGCTTTCTTTTATATTTTCTATCAGAGACATGTCCGACGACATCTCGAAGGCCTCGAGACCAAGATTAATTGCATTAAACGGAGTTATCAAATCATGACACACTCTGGCTATCAACATATTTTCTGACGACATATTATATCCCTTCTACAAGCGACTTACATTAATAGTGCCCCTAAAGCGATATATAAGTCAATGGATATCCCGCGTATTTTTATTTAAAATTATCAACAAAATCTTCTTTTGTTTTATCAACCTCGGACCTGTTGCGTAAACGACTATATCCGAGGATTTTTTAGGCCAACGTGACGTTGGATCCAATAATGATAAAACGCGTGTGCTGCAAGCAGCGACGCCAATTGCGGAAAGGAGCCATTATGCAGCAGCCTCGCTAATTCCTAACCGCGAATAGGCAAATAAATTAGCGCTAACGATTCTTTTTTGTGTTGACGGTCATTTTTCTATATGTTAAATTGCATGGACTTTTGTTAGATAAATGGAGTATGAAATGAAAATAAAAACAAGTGCTAGAGTTTTGGTTTTGATACTTTCGTGTATGGGAGCCGTAAATACGGAAGGGACGACGATTGCGAAGAAATCGGATGTCGATACCAACCTTCAAAGACTCGTGAAGAGTGTCGCGGATGTCTTTGCTCAACACGGGGACCAAAAGCAAGCATATGTGTGGACTATACGCGCTGAGTGGGCTGACGGTTCACTCGGACTTCATGCTGCCAGAGAGCCGTTTGAGCTGACACTGCTGACTGAGCTTGGCCCTCCTTTAGTCTTACATTTTTCGAGTCGTCCAGGAGCACTCTTTTCGGGAGTCAGGTTTAGCAAACCATCTGGAATATTTTTGACACCGGCTGGTGTGTCGAAAGATCGCGAAGGACAGATTGTTCCTGTTAACGCTGTCGCTGGTGGCACGCAATCGCTCTCTGGTGCCTGCTGTAATGGGGTCGCCCATCCTTCCGCGCGACTTTGTCGCCTTGGCCATCGCCTTCGTCCATCGGTATACACTGTCGAACCTGACAACATCGCCTGGACAATTGATGTTGTCCCGACTAGCGGCAAAGTGACCGATACCCGACCGTCGGCTTGCGCTATTGAAGATACCGGCGACTCTTTCCAATATGTGCCGCTAGATTACCGCGTTATAGCGACAAGTGATAACATCGTACGTCGACCGACACAATCGCACGTGGTCGAATCTGAAGCCGCTGCCACTGTGATATCTAACGACGAACAAGGTAACTTACACCTGGAGGTAGCACTAGGGTCACCGGTTGATCCCGGGAATTTCCTTGATGTTTTGGAACACAAGGGAATCAATCTGAAGCTTTTGCCGGAAGGTGCTGATCTTCCGAAAGGCAAAAAAGCAGGTCCATATTGTTATGAACTTTCCGGCAGTAAGGAATCTTCGGCAAATGACTTTGGAATAACACGGGCAGAAGCAATAAAGCACGGAGTGCAGTGCGTCGAAATATGCAGCGATCGTAAGAAACCTAAAAAGGGAACACGCGTTCTATTCGTAAAATACCTGAACTTCTTGCCTACGGCAGTCAATGCACCAGCTGCAGCAAGTGCCCAGAATCAGACCACCACCGCGGATAACGGGCTACCCTTTTTTGTAGCAGAAGTGTCCAAACGAAAGAGGGGGCCGAAAAAGCCTGCACCCGTCCACTCTGCTCCGTTGCTGAAAACTCCGACAAAAAACGAGCTATCTGCCGAAGAGAAATCTGCACTTAGGCGCCAACATAAAGAGGATCAGGCTAAACAAGAATACCAAAAGTTAAAGAAGACAGTTGCTCCGCTGGACAAAAAAGGAAAAGAACTACAGCAACGGGTGGACGAAATACTTATGAGCGGGAAAAAGGCAAAGGACTGCCGCGAAGAAGCCGTACTCGACACGTTCGAAGCCAATCTGGATGAGCGGATTGCCTCGTGGAAAAAACTCGCTGAGCATGGCGACCCTGGCGATCAATACACTTTGGCAATTTTGCTGCTCGATAAAGGTACGTGCGTGTTGTCCTATCTGCGCCCACACCCGCCTGTGACTAATTTGCCTGATGATCCAAGATGGGATAGCGCTAGGATACATTACAAAGACTCAATCGCCTTATTAAAACTCTCTGCTGCTGCTGGCCATTGTCACGCTGTCAGTACGCTGAACCACGGAAAAAAGAGCGTATGGTTGCTCGACTAAAGCGCACCACTTGCGGTTGCACCCCTTGTGTGAACAGATAATCTTGGTTGCTGTGGAGCGGCACACGAACTTGAAGATAGCTACCCATTTGGATTGGGATTATGGATTTTATACGACCGGATCCCTGCTTCGCTACGCATCCTCTGGATGACGGATAACGCTGAAATTCTCGTCATTCAGAGCCATGAAGTGGCGGATGAATCCAGAAAAAAGAAAATCCGATTTTTCACCTTGAATATGTATATGAATTTGGTCGCGAGAGTAAATCTGGCATCGTAACACCATGAACTCGCTCATGAGTTTGATTTAATTGGATAATCTCGGAAAAAAGTAATCGTCATTTACTTCAGACAAGCAGGCATGTTACCGCACCGCGTGGAACATGCCTTGCCTAAAACGCAAGGCGGCTCTTGTATGTTCTCGTAACCGATGAATATTTCCTGGCGTCTGAGTATTGCTTTTCAGTTCTCGAAATGCCTCTGAGTATCCATGTCGCAGACACTTTTTTTTCTCAAAGAAATCCCTTATTATCCATCTCGAGGTTTGAGTTAATTCTGTGCCTTCGAGTAGGACGTTTTTAGGGGTTTTTATGCATACATTATCAATTTATGAAGCAAGGCATGGACTTTTGAGTAGAAAGTTCTCATCTGTCGAGCTTACCAGGTGTTTCCTGGACAGAATTCAGAAGTTCATCGATTTAAACGCTTTCATTACCATCTGTGAAGAGCAAGCTATGGAATCTGCTCGGAAATCCGACGCAAAATTTGCGGCCAACGATGGCATTGGCGAGCTAGAGGGCATTCCATTTGCCATAAAGGATTTGTTTCTCACCAAAGGCATACGAACTACTGCCGGATCAAAAATGCTTTACAATTTTATTCCTCCATTTGAATCGACGGTGTCGCAGAAATTATTGGATGCGGGCGCAGTCTTTCTGGGAAAGACAAACATGGACGAATTCGCAATGGGATCCGCCAACATCACAAGCCACTACGGAAATGTGATAAATCCATGGAGCAGTGGCGGTAAAAAGCTCGTGCCAGGTGGATCGTCCGGAGGATCTGCGGCAGCTGTTGCCGGGCATTTGTGCATAGCAGCTACAGGATCCGACACCGGAGGATCCATTCGGCAGCCGGCTGCTTTTTCCGGTATCGTTGGACTGAAGCCGACCTATGGAAGATGTTCTCGATATGGAATGGTAGCATTTGCCTCATCTCTCGATCAGGCTGGTCCAATTACGAAAACAGTGCGCGATGCCGCAATATTTCTCAAGGTGATATCCGGCTACGACGAAAAAGACTCGACTTCTTCCCACAGTCCAGTTCCGGATTTCGAGTCATTTGCGGGTAAATCGGCCAAAGGGCTTCGGATAGGCGTACCAAGGGAATATCATATTGAAGGAATGTCGCCCGAGATAGAAAGCGCCTGGGAAAAAGGCATAAATATAATGCGAGATGCTGGCGCAGAAATTTTCGATATATCTCTTCCGCATTCCAAATACGCACTTCCAACATATTACATTATTGCTCCGGCAGAGGCTTCAGCTAACTTGGCTCGCTACGACGGTGTTCGCTATGGATTTAGGGCAGAAGGCGCCAAATCTCTGGACGAAATGTACGAAAAAACTCGAGGTGAAGGTTTCGGAGAAGAAGTAAAGCGAAGAATTTTGATAGGCACATACGTACTGTCGGCGGGCTATTTTGATGCCTATTACATGAAGGCGCTGAAGGTGCAAAAGCTCATCAAGAAGGATTTCGACGATGCGTTTGCGCACGTGGATCTCATCCTGACGCCAACGACTCCAACTAGCGCATTTGCATTCGGAGAGGAGCCAACGGATCCCGTAACCATGTACATGAACGATGTGCTCACGGTCACTGCGAACATGGCTGGACTTCCGGGAATTTCCGTCCCCATCTGTGTGGATAAATTAAATCGTCCGCTGGGATTGCAACTTCTTGCACCACGATTTCGTGAGGATCTGCTGGTTCAAGGTGGGTATGTGCTGGAGCAGAATTCCAACTTCCCAACATTAAAGGAGATAATCTAATGAAATATATTGAAACATCAACGGGAAAATGGGAAATAGTAATCGGACTCGAAGTACATGCTCAGGTAATATCTAACTCAAAATTATTTTCAAGTGCATCGACGAAATTCGGCTCTGCCCCAAACGAAAACGTTTCCTTTGTGGATGCGGCGTTTCCGGGAGTATTGCCGGTCATAAATACGTTTTGCATTGATCAGGCCATAAAAACCGGGCTCGGACTCAATGGAAATATCAATTTAGTCTCGTATTTCGATAGAAAAAATTATTTTTATGCGGATTTGCCACAGGGATATCAGATATCTCAATATAAGCATCCGATAGTCAGTGATGGTTACGTAGAAATCGAAGACGAAGACGGCGAGGTCAAAAGAGTAAATCTTGAGCGCATACACATCGAGCAGGATGCGGGAAAAAGCATACACGACCAAAGTCCGACAAAATCGTACATAGATCTAAATCGATCGGGAATCGCGCTAATGGAAATAGTTACCAAACCAGACATGAGAAGTGCGGACGAAGTAACAAAATTTGTAAAAAAACTTAGATCGATTTTACGATATCTTAAGACTTGTGATGGTAATATGGACGAAGGTAGTATGCGGGCGGACGTAAATGTATCGATTCATCGGCCGGGAACGGAGTTTGGCACGAGGGCAGAGATCAAAAACGTTAACTCAATTAAGTTTATTGCATCGGCCATTGGATTTGAGATAGATCGCCAAATAGATATTTTGGAATCCGGCGGCGTTGTGGATCAGGAAACACGGTTGTTCGACCCTTCTACCGGAAAAACGCATGTGATGAGGTCGAAGGAAGATGCTCAGGATTATCGATATTTTCCGGAGCCGGATCTTCCTCCGCTGATTCTTGAACAATGTAGAATTGATGAAATTCGCAGTACAATTCCGGAACTTCCGGACGCGAAAACTGCCAGATTACAGCGGGATTTGGACCTTCCCCATTACGATGCTTCGCTGATATCGTCTGAGATGGAGATCGCCAACTACTACGAGGCAGCGCTGTCTCATTTGCCATCGGGTGATAATGAGGCGGCTAAAATGCTGTCCAATTGGATGCTGGGAGAACTTTTCTCGTATCTGAATAAGGATGGGAAAGCAATTACTGATTGCAACGTATCTCCGAAGGATCTTGCGGAGTTGGTTATGCTCATAAAAACGGAAGTCATTTCCGGGAAAATAGCCAAGGAAGTGCTGAAATTAATGTGGGATAGCGGCAAGTCCGCTTCTGTCATTGTTGAGGAAAATGGACTGCGGCAGATAACATCTGTTGGTGATATAGAAAAATGTCTGGTTGGTATTCTTGAAGAACATCCGGACAAAGTTGCAGAATATAAAAGTGGAAAGGAAAAGCTGTTTGGATTTTTTATAGGGCAGGCTATGAAGAAAATGCAGGGAAAGGCTAATCCGCAACTGTTAAACGATACACTGAAAAGGTTGTTCGATAGATGAAAAAGACCATAAAAAGAGACCACTCTAATTCCGAGAAGGATCTTATGCAGCATGAGAAAGATCTAGTACGACGTGAGAAGGATCTTGTGCGCGATGAAGAGGACCTTATTCAGCATGAAAAGAATCTGGTACAACATGAAAAAGATTCCTGTGATCACAAAGATTGCCTGTGTGGAAACAATAAATGCCGGTTTCGATGCGCACTTTGCGTGATCGTGTTGCTTGTCGCATGCATGATTGGTGAGCATATATATCGCTACCGTACCAATGTAATACCACCGGTGGCCAACGTGACGTCGGATCTTAATGTGCCATCGGAAGGACCTACTTTTGCTGATACTGCTTCAACAACTGTTAGTAGCGTTGGTAGCGAGGCAAGTAGTGTAGATACAAGCGCGCCCGTGGTGCAATCGCCAAGCACGTTAGAGCAAATGCTGCAACCTCCAGATAACGCAATTGATGAATTAAAAAAGAAAGTGTCCACTCTTGAGGGAGAAGTCAAAAGACTATCTGCTGTTATTGAAGAAAATGTCGGGAAGCTATTTGTTCTGGAGGAAGAAGTAAAAAAGTTATCTGATAGCATAGATAACTCATATGCAAAAGCTAAAAGCGCAAGAGAGAAATGGAAGATCTGGATAAATCTAAAAAACAAAATGGAACAAGAGGAAGATTTTTCCAAAGAGCTTAAGCTCTTCTATTCTGTTTTTGCTGCAGACAAAGAATTAATTTCTCTGGTTAGGGATCTTGCAGGAAAGGAGCAAGTGCCCCCCCCCCAAAAGGAAGAAGAAGGAATTATTGGATCTTGTACTAAATATATTCGTAAAATTGCAAAGATAAAAAAGATTAGCCACTCGAAATTGTTTGAAATTTCAGGCTATGTGCTCTCTACATTAAAAACCAAGTAGGAATTGGCTGGTTTGTCAGCTAGTAAGATATTGCTATCAGGTAAACTAGACTCATCACTTTTGTATATTCTCCTTCTCGGTAAGAATGCGGATTTTGCTCTCCTGGATCCCGACGTCGGTGCGTACTGCACTGGCGTTACTTAAAAAATGCCCCTGGTGCAACCACTCATTCAGAGACCCGAAGGGCCGTAGGAATCCAGGAAAAAGAAAATCCAATTGATCATTGCTTTTCGAGAACTAAAAAGTCCAGTGTATCTGCTGATCCTCACAACCATTTTTATTTATTTGTAAAAAGGGCTTGAAAAAATTGTCAGTTGCACGTATATATAACATAGTTTAGAAATCGTTACCAAAGAAAGAGGAGAAAGGTATGAGAAAAATTTTACTAATAGGTCTATTGGCGTTTTTGGCGGTAGACAGTTGCTATGCGCCGCCGAAGGAGACGGCACTGCACTCCAGTCCATTCACAAAAAAGGGAAAGATCTCAAAATTTGCGACAAAAATTCCGCGCGTGCGGAAAGGGCCACTATATGGCAGTACCAAACTAAAGAAAAAACCGAAGAAACCGGAGAAACAAAAGAACCAGACGAAGAAGAGACGGCACTCCGGACAGCGCCTGCTAACGAAAGCTGACCTCAAATTGCGGAAGGTTCGCGAGGCTGCCCGTGAAGACACTGTAAATGGGGGCGGCTTGAAGTCCAGACATATTGACACTATTGACCATTATAGTCCTGCGCTGCAATCTCTTAGCGCTGGGAGCCAGGGTGGTCATATAGGGCCTGGCCAAATCGGGAGTTCAACCGCCGGCGACCTGGAATTGATAGAAATGCCGGTCATCGCCACTGAAAGTTCAGGTGTCGTAGAACTTGACGGAAATGAGGCCGGACCTGCTACTCGATCGCACCTCCGTACAAAACAACAAGCAGATGCTGGCCAAAGCACATCTGAGCATCCTGCTGAACAGCCATACTACGATTACGGGAGCAGCTGGCGGACTAACTCCGGTTCGTGTGGGGATGATAACGGAATTGGGTGGGAAGTGCCCGGTACTGGTGCCAAATCTAAATATTCTGAAGGACTGTATTTCCCCGCCGACGCTGGGAACCCCCGCGGATCGCGATACCTGCCCGTGCTGAAGCCCTATGGGTCCCTGATGGACCACGGAGGTGATGGATACCGTTGGCCAAAATCGTTGGTTTGGAACCTGGTCTTGATAGATGAGGGAAGATCCGCCGCTGACAACGCTCGAATGGCTGGTGCTGCGTATTACTATTCGAATGACACCTTGCAGCTTATCCCTACAACTAACGCACCGGACATACCCTATCAAGCAGTTCCCGTCCTGCTACCTGAAACAAGTCGGACAGCGCGTGCCGGCGACCCAACTCATGAGCCCTACTCTCACACCCTGCACATGGTCGTGCTGCAGGATGGAGAAACGGCCGAGGAAGCAGCCAGGCGGAGTGGTGCCAAACTTTACTATTCGGGTGGAACCGTGCATGCAGTGGCGCCTGAGGCTGAACGACCAACAACAACTGATGGGCCGAACTCAAACGGACGTAGGCAACGAACTGGCGATCAAGGACAGCAAAATAAACTACCATCGGATATTCTGCACAAAATATCTGAACCGCAGCGTAGATGGAGTGAGTCGGAGAGTGCCACCGGTCGAACTCGTGCAGATCAACTTGCATGCTGCCAGACCATAACCGCGCGTCCTGTAAACGCTGCGCCTTTAAAAACTCTAGCACATGCCTTTTATGGTGATGACAAAATGACGCCTGAGAGACTATTGGAGCTTAGCGAGAAGAATCTATTAGAACTTGCTTCGACTAGGTTTCCAAGCATCCAGGATGATCTCATCAACAATAAGGCAATTTCGGAAAATGCTGCATGGAAGCCGATCTATCGCGCTGAAGGTCTTTTGTTTCATCCGGATCGAAACGGTAGTACTAACACTTCAGACGCTTTCCACATGCTTCAGATCAAAAGATGTAATGACTTCAATGGTCTTTAATCCTGAACCGTCTAGCACCAAGCTCCTGTCCTGCCTATTTTTTAGGCAGGCGTGTCTTTGGTGCTGAAAGTCCATTCTTTTGATTTTGACAATTTTCCACGAAATGTGTAGCGATTACTTTCCTTGACGCAACGATGTCAATCTCAGTTTGCAACCGTCCTAGGGCGGCCTCATGAAAAATTTTGCGCAAGAACATCAGCAAGTGCACGAGCTCTCCAAAACGTGAGCGTCTTTGACGACTTTGGTGTGTCTTTGCGTTTTTCCTCATTTTTCCGTGCCATAAGCCATCCTCCATCATCCATTGACGCAGCGTTTCTCGGTTGACAGCCAATCTATCGCATTCTTCCAGCTTTTCTGAAGCAAAAGTTGGACCAAACTCTGGGTATTTTTCTCTTACAATTGCAAGAATATCTTGCTTGAATTCCTCCTTGAACGCTCTGTTGCCTCCGCGTTTACGGATTCTAATTTCAGAGATATCTTCCGACATGCGCTCTAATAATCGCCTGATTTGCCGCTCACTCAGTCCAAGCTGACGTCCTGCCTCCGATTGCGTCAATTTGCGCTCTTTTACTTGGCGCAATACATAAATCCTATCTATTTCCTCTTCCTTAAATATTTGCATGGTTTTTCATCAACAAATGACATAACTTCATCGAATTTATGGGATTCTCTGAGTACTTAAAACCGGACATTTCTAAATTGCGCTTACAACTAGCGACATAGCTCTTGACATTTGCGGGACTATTGTTAGACTGTTGTCTGCATTAATTATTAGAGGAAGATATGGCTAAGCCTACATATAACCCAAGCAAATTGATTCGCAAGCGTAGACATGGGTTCAGAGCAAGGACCGCAGCTGGTGGTCATGTTTTGAAGTCCAGAAGAGCAAAGGGGCGCGCACGTCTGTCGGCGTAGTGCAACATTGAAAAAAGATTCGAGAGTTCGCATCAGAAGAGATTTTCTGAGAATTTCCAAATCTGGTTTGTATTTTAGACTCGATACCATGGTCGTTCAGTGTAACCTGAACGGTCTTGATTGTTTTCGGGTAGGGTTTACTGCATCCAAGAAAGTTGGAAATGCAGTCGTAAGAAATAGATGCAAACGTAGAATGCGCGCCATCGCCGACATTGTTGCCAATGAAAGTGGCCTGCCGGGTGTGGATTATGTTTTTGTAGCACGAAAATCGGTGTATTCCGCTGATTGGCTGCAGTTAGTTGACTCGGCCAAAAAGGCTTTTGCGTTTTTAAATCGAAAAGTCCAAAGATGCGCAAGATAGCGATTATTCTCATTAGGTTTTATCAGTTGGCCATTTCTCCGCATTTGAAATCCCAGTGTAAATTCTATCCAACGTGTTCCGAATATGCCATATTATCCATAGAAAAATTTGGCCTATTCAAAGGTATGCTCAAAACATTTACAAGACTAATCAGATGTAATCCGACGGCGTCTGGTGGCATAGATTTTCCATAGAATCGAAAATAAGCGGATTTGCCACAGCCAATGCTTGGCTCCATCTCCTTGTATCATAATGAAAATGGGCCAAATACGTATAATTCTCTTTCATTCCTCATTATCATCTTCTTCTTCATCTCCGGAGTCTTCCTCGTTGCTGTCGTCGGTGGAATTGTCTGACTTTTGGCTATTGTTATCAGAAGCTGAATCTTTCGTTTTTTTATTCTCATTAGCAGAGACTGAATTGTGTATTTTCCTAAGGCTACTTATCAGTTTTTCCAAAAATGTTGAGTGTATTTTGAGATCTTCCAGTATAATGCTAGCGACGTCCTGTTCTTTCTTTGCGATCTCCTTATTCTTTGCGTGATCGTCGGATTTTTTTTCTGCATTAGCTATTACTATGTCTATCCTTTTCTTTAGGTCTTCCAAGCTTTCCAGCAGAACTTTCAGGCCATTCGTTGAGGCTTTTAGGCTATCTTTGCGAGAGCCTTTCTTTTTTGGCGCCTCATTTTTCTTCTTTTTGGTTTTCTTGGCTTTTCTGTCTTTATTTGTCTTCTGGAGAGCTTTAATAGCTTCTTTGAGCGTTTTAGTCTTAGCTAGCATTTCAGATATATCACTACTGATATCTTCTGCTGGATCTGATGATTCTTTTGCTTTGGCACCATCAGCTGAGGCAGCCACATTTTGTGCATCCGTTGATATCTTCTGAAGTTGTCCATCGACCGTTTCCGTGAGTTTGTCTGCTTCTCCGTCCTTTATGGGAATGACAATTTCATCATTATCATCCGTCTCCAAAGAAGCAGAAAAAGACGTCAATGCATCACAGATACCTTTCATTTTCTTTTTCTCATAATCCTGTATCTTAGAGTGAAAATCAACGATTTTTTTCTTCTGGTGGCTTGTTGCATATCTCAATTGTTTGGATAGAAGAGAGAAATGTTCTCCGACTGCTTTTGCCGCTCCTTTTGTTTTTTGAGATGTGTCTTTATCGAGAAAAGCGAGAGTTTTTTTGGAGGAATTGCCGATCTCATCTGCTTTCTTGCTTAGAAAATAGAATATTGGAAAATGTTTATCACCAAATTTTGCGTTCAATTCAGGCATGGCTGGTATTTTTTCCTTTGGGACTACCGTGCTTTCCATTTTCATCAATATATCTTCATCAGATCCATTTGCAGGAGACTTTTTTTTATCGGGCTTTTGGGATTTATTTGCTCCAGGGGACTTCTCTGAAGACTTTTTCTTAGATTTCTTGGAAGAGCTTTCTTTAGTTACTGTCTCTTCCTTGGATTTTGTAGCTGTAGCATGAAGATCGAACTGCTGTACAAAAAACAACATAAGCGCAATTGCGCTTCCGAACAACATATGTATTCTCATATATTTCCTCCACACGAGAGATACTTAACGACAATAGGAGCACCGTAGCAGAGGAGATATTATCTGTCAAGCAAATTAACCTCTCTTTTTAAGGGGATTTTAACCAATTGCGCGAGGTGATTTGTTGTAGTCATCCGCCGTTTCAAATTCCAAAAAATATGTTTTTGACCATATGCAAGAATTGTTTTTTTTAAAATATTCGAAGTTGTCCGAAAGTGCAACCAAACGGTAATGGAAAAACTTTCTTCGCCAAATCTCTTCGCATCCCCTTCCCGACACATACGAGAAAAGCGGCCTAAACAATAAGCCGCCATGGAACGGTAGTTCTATCAATGTAGAACCGATCTATTGTTATCCAAACTTAGCTTGCTATTGGTAAGTAGGAGCTTTCGGATAGGTGTACGAGCCAGTCTGAAGAGGAGGAGGTGGAGGAACATTCCCGGCACTTGGAAGAGGAGGAGGTGGAGGAACATTCCCGGCACTTGGAAGAGGAGGAGGTGGAGGGACATTTCCGGCATTTGGAAGAGGAGGAGGTGGAGGGACATATCGGCCGATATTAAGAGGAGGAGCCAGAGGGATGTCATTCCCTGTGCTGATAGTTGCCGTTGAGAGTAATTGATCGACGGTTGCCTTATGTTTTGCAGGTATAGTTAATCCTCTCAAGGCTTTTACGCTTTCGGCGATCGCTTGTTGCACGTCTTGATCACTATATTTTGCAGCTTTCAAGGTTTTAACTCTAACTATGTGTGCGAAGACCATGTCGTCGGTGGTTTGGTATACGCTGTCAAATGCCCCCTCTGCTTCTTTTATTATCGTTGTTGCTTTATCTTTCTTATGGAGTAGGCATGCCTTTGCTGTGTGCTCCTCTAAGTCTGCAACTGTTTTCTTCAACTCTTCGATGCTATTTGCATCTTTGGCTGTTTTACTATACGTATTTTTGTCTGCGTCCTTAACATGTCTGAGACCTTTCCCATTTCTAGCTTTTGCAGCTCCGCCGTAGCCTGCTCCATATGCCCCTGCGTTTCCGGATGATGTTGAGTTTCCCGCAGCGGCATCTCCTATAACCAGAGCCATAATACTTGGTAGAATAGTTAACGCAAATCTTATCTTCATTTATTTAACCCCTTTTCTAAAAAACACACTTTTTCTAGCATTTACATACGAACATTGACTGAATACTGAACGCCATTTGCTATAACCATACGCAAAAAGGCACAGTATCCCGTCATCAATCGCATGCCAAATCCAAGAATAAGATCGAGCAACACGCTCTATGTGTTCCAAGATATATGGAATTAGTTAATTTTTGGTAAACAACGAAGCTGTTTCATAAAAAAAATTAAAATTTTGTTATGAATATGCTATATACCTAATCAATGTGAGAAGTTGAATTCTCTTTTCCCTTGATTCCTGCGAGCTTTTAGGCCTCTGAATGACGAAAAATTCTCGTGTGCCAAGACGAAGGCACGATGAAGGTGGAGGATAAGGCTCTCCGGTAATACCAATTCTCGTTGTTAAATATCCATAAGGCATTGAAAAGAGTTGCCATTATTGCTATGATTGCGTTATGAAACAGTTTTAAGGTGGAAAATGTCAAGGAAATCTGGTTATGTGAGCGTTGAGATGGAGAAAGCAGCGAGTGCTGAGTTGAAGAAATTAGGAAGCTCTGTGTTGGCCTCTAGAAAGTTGGAAGCAATAATACATGAATATATTTCTGCAAGAGCTTTCCAAAATATACGAAGGCTTGCCAATTGCGCTCATCATAGATGGTGCCGGCTGGCATAAGTCAGATGATTTGGAAATTCCGGAAAACATAGGCATTTTTATACTGCCACCATACTCGCCAGAGTTGAATCCTGTCGAGCGATTTTTGGAATATATTAAGAAAAATATCCTGAACAACAGACTGTTCGAGACTTTAGAGGAAATAGAAGAGGCTCTGCAAGCCTTCATAGATTCTTTGCAGGATTCAGTAATTGCTCAATTGTGACGAAGCGGTAAGGAGCTATTGTCAAACAAAATAGACAAACAATTTCACAAATGGAACTTGGGCACTTCATCTATACGGAAGCAATACGTCCAGTTTATTTGGTCGCAATTTCTAGTAGAATCGCATCGATTTCAAATAAGCGCAAAGACAGATGTTTTACTTTTTCCACTCATTGATTTTTTATCGCATTCCTCATATACTTTTGCTTTGTAATGGCAAAATATTTAAAAAAATGTATTTTGGATAGTTTTCTATAGAATTTGCTCCCAAATACAAACGAAGAGGTAAATGATAATGAATGGTAGAATAGACAGCTACTTAGATGTATTCAAAAATACATGTCCTCAAATAATTCCGACTCCACTGATGAAGGCTTGCTGTGCAGGAGATATTGATCTTGCGCAAAAATTACTTTCTTCTGGAGTAGATGTGAATGCAAGCATGGTGGATATGTTTGATAACAGAAATGCTTTTGTGTGTGCCTGTCACAGCGGAAATTTCGACTTGGTGAAATTATTATTGAAGCAACCTAATATTGATGTGCGCCAAGATGATTCATCTGGGCGTAATGGATTGTCTTGTGCATGTGAAAGTGGGAATCTGGAACTCTTCAAATTTTTGCTGGATAATGGTATTGGAAGCCTCAAACAAAAGAAAAAATATGGAACTAACTTGCTTATGCTTGCCTGCTATTTTGGACATCTGGATATAGCGAAATTTTTGCTTGAGCAAGAGGTTTTTGATGTTAGTTATGCTGATGGCTTCGGGAATACAGCGCTTATGTACGCCTGTCTTGGCAGAAATTACGATATTGTGCAATTATTGCTGAGTTACAAGGATTCAGATTCCATAAAGTATAATGGCGGAAATGAAACATTACTTATGCTTGCGTGCGAGGGAGGGAATTTAGAAATAGTAAAGTTATTTGTGGCTGACGATAACTTTAAACCAGGTGACGATCAAGCCACTCCTCTTATGTATGCATCCGAAGGTGGAAATCCCGATGTTGTGCAATTAATTTTAGACTACAGACCAGATGATCTAAATAAGGTAGATGAGCATGGAAATACAGCGCTAATGTTTGCTTGCCAGCATAAAAAAACAGATGTCGTGCGATTGTTATTGCAGCAAAGCAATATAGATGTAAATGTCAGCTCCCAGGATGGGGTTCAATCTAGATCTGCATTATTTATGTCTTGTAAAGAAGGTGTTCCATTTGAAATAAGCGATATGCTCATAAAATATAAGGATATTGACATTAACCAAACTGAACAGTATAAATTGACACCACTGATGGTAGCCTGTGAGTATGGTAGATTCGATATCGTCAAGCTTTTATTATCCAATCAAAAAATAAGAAAGATCAATAAAACAGATGAATCCGGATCAACTGCATTCATGTACGCCTGTGATAGCGGCAATGTCGAGCTCGTCCAGTATTTTTTGGACAATGAAAAAATTAATATAAATAAGGTCGATAAAAGCGGCGACACTGCTTTAACGCATGCTAGCGCAGAAATTCTTGATTTACTGTTAAAGCAAAAAGATATTGATATCAAAATTGATAATCGACTTTTTCTGTCTCACTGTCGCAACTCTACTTATTGTCGAAATACGGACAGCGAAAATGAAAAAACAGCAAAAGCCGTAAAGCTTTTGCTACAACTGCCAGGACATAGTTTCGATGTCAACCAAGTTTGGGATGCTGGATGGGGTTTCCATACTAGAACTCCGCTAATGTTTGCATGTGAAAGTAATAATCTTGAACTTGTAAAAATACTGTTGGAACAAAAGAATATTGACATAAATAAAACTGCGGCCGATGATCTTGGCCATATAAATGCCTTCATGCTTGCCTGTTATATGGGCAACACAGAAATTGTTAAGCTATTAATGCAGCGTGATGATCTCAACACAGAACAGATAAGTTTCGATGATGGGTATACGGCTTTAGAATGCGCAAGCAACAGAGAAATTGTCGAATTGCTAATCAATTCTAAAAAGTTTAATTTTAGAAAAGATCGTCATTACTATTTTGAAGATCAGCGAACAACAATTTATTTTCTTGAGAAGAACAGAGATAACATTAATGCTCCGTTTTTATGTAATGCTTTTCTTGTGGATTGCAAAAATACTCCATTAATAACCGCGTGCTCTGCAAATTGGCTGGAAGTGGTAACATATCTCATTAGCAGAGAAGATGTTGATGTTAATGTAGCAAATGAACATAACGACAACGCTTTTTTAACAGCCGTAAAGATGGGGCATGTTTTGTGCGCGAAGCTACTGTTGCAACGAGCAGATTTAGACTTAGAACGAATTAGTCGCAGAGGTGTATTAAGATTGGCTTGTAAAATACCATCATTTGATATTGTAAAAGTACTTATCGATAAAAATATTTTCGATATAAATGCCCAAGATAAAGATGGTAATACTGCTTTGATGTATGCCTGTGAGTCCTGGGACGTTGATACTGTCAGTCTTTTGCTGGCTCAAGAAAACATAGATGTGAATGTCAGTAATAAAGATGGAGAGACAGCTTTTACGAAAGCCGAGAAAAATGGAACTGTGAGCGTTAGAAAAGCACTTTTAACACATAATTCCGCAGCGTAAGAAAAATTTAGGCTAAACGATTATCTATTACGCGGCTAGGGATCTCATCGCTTGCTATGAATAAAGTTCTGAAGTATCAGACTTAAATGGCCACAAAAATCACGATGAATACTTCAGAGAAATTTAAGAAAAACACAAGAAGAAGCGCACATTCTGGGATATATTTAATCCACTGATGGAAAGAAAGTTGAGATGAAAATTAGTCTGATCATGTTTTTTACGACATACGGAATTTCATTTTCATATAATCTTTAATTTATCTCCTATCCGTAAACAGGGTTATTCATTAATCAATATCCGCTTCCCTTATAGGACAATCCCAATTTTCTTGCAATCTAATATCTACTCTGGGAGTTCTGCTTTTATAATGACATCAACATTTTCGAACATCTCATTTATTTTTGCTTCTACATTTTCTGTTATGACATTTACTTCCTTTATTGTAATATTAGCGTCAACTGCAATTCTTGCTTCGATGTATTTTTTCATTCCGGCAGATCTGGTTCTAAGAATCTTTATGGCTTTTACTCCAGGAACTGCAGAAATTTTCTTTTTAATTCTATTCTGCTCATTTTCCGGAAGGCACTCATCCATTAGATCCGATAATGCTACTTTGAATATCAAACATGCATTATATAAAACAAAACTTCCAACTGTTAAACCGCATACGACATCGACATATGTGAAGAACTTCGATAAAACTAGAGAAATAATGACACATATATTCATAAAGAAATCAGATAGATAATGCAGCGAATCTCCTTTCACAATCATGGACTCGGTTTTTTTCGCAACATATCTCTGAAAATATAACAATTGATACACAGCGAAACACGATATTATCATGGTTGCTATGCCAACTTCGGTATTTTCCATTGGTTTGGGATTCAAAAACATTTCGTACGATTCGCGGAAGATCATAAGTCCAGAATATATTACAATCAAACACTGGAAGAGAGCTACAACTCCTTCGACTTTTTCATGGCCGAAATTATGCCCTTTATCATATTTTATATAGGAAAATTTCAAAGCATGAAACGCAATGAACGAGGATAGTGCATCCAAACAGGAATCGTTTAGGGAAGCCTGTAGCGATATCGAGTCTGTTAACAGCCACGCGCACACTTTTATGATAATCAAAAACACCGATGTTATCACCGCGAGAACAATAGAAGCCTTTGCCAAAGATTCACTGGAACTATTTTTAAAAAGCGAATCCAATCTCTTATCAAATATATTTATATTAAAAAGCACAAAACTTATTCCCAACGTTAAAAACTATTTCTTAAATCGCGCTTAAATGCAAAACAACGTGATTGTAATATATTTTTGGGGCTATTCACATTTATTTTTTTATGATGTAATATGTGGACAGTTATCTCAATGCTCGGCGGGATAGCTCAGTTGGTTAGAGCAGCGGAATCATAATCCGCGTGTCGGGGGTTCAAGTCCCTCTCCCGCTACCAATGTTCGAGACAAATCGGAGAGATGACAGAGTGGTCGATCGTGGCGGTCTCGAAAACCGTTGTACGGGCAACCGTACCGGGAGTTCGAATCTCCCTCTCTCCGCCAGGCTATGCGGCATCGGGGCAGGTTGTTTTATTGAAACAAATGTCTTTTAAATAAATTTAAAGATTATATTGTTTTAAACGCTTTTTATCATCTTTCGCCTTTTTTCTCCGAAAATTCTCTCTCCATTCTCCAAAATCACGTGTCTGGAGAATCATGAAGCACGCGTTGTAATCCATTGAAAATACGAGATATTTTTGAGACAAATGCGCAGCAGACAAAACAGGTTTAGAGAGTGGAGATGGTAGGCGCGTGGGATGAGAACATCTTTGTAGTCGATGCTAAGTTCGCATCGTCGAGGTCAGGGGGCGACTCCCCTTGGCTCCACCAGGTTGTCTCTATGGCTAGAAAGTTTTACATTTTAATCAAAGGCAATGCATCTCCCAAGTCCTCTGTCCCTGAGGCTAAACTTGACCCACTATTAAATAGATGATAAATATGTTGAAATTTTAGTGGTGTAATTATGTTGGAATAGTTTGAGGATTTAGATTTTGGTTCAGAGCAGCTGGAAGCTCGTTTTGTAAAAACGATGAAGACGCTAAGCAAAAGTCCAGAGAAGTCGATATATGGTAGCAGTGAAAAACGTTCTGAAGCGAAAGCGATTTATCGTCTATTGGGCAACGAGTCATTCAACCTGGAGGAAGTAAAGAGGAGCCACAAAGCTTCAACGATAAAACGCATAAAGGATATAGGTGGGGTTGTATTGGCGGTACAGGACACGAGTAGCATAAACTATAATGGTCATAAGAAGACCAAGAATTTAGGATATTGTTGCGACAATGTATTAGGTATAAATCTGCACACCTGTTTAGCGGTGACTCCTGATGGAATTGTGCTCGGAGTGCTTGAATAATCGGCTCATACAAGAGAACAAAACAAAGATCCGGCATCGCCAAGCGAAAAAAGGCGTCGCAACATAGAAGACAAAGAGAGCTATCGTTTGCTTGAAACTATGTCCAAGGTGTGTGCCACACGTGCGTTTACTATTGCTGAAGCAGCTTCGATTCTGAAGATTGCGCCGGCATACAATTGCCGCCGGTAATTAAAAAGAAAACGGATCCAGCGTCACGTTGGCCCTCAGATATCAAGCCCTAACTCCGCATAAAATTACCCCCTAAATAAGAAAAAATAGAAAAAACAAAAATATATCTTGAGGTTACGTTTTTGTTGTGCTATTATCTATACAACCTAATTAGGTAGTCTATTACTTTGTGAGGATGAGATGTATTTACCAGAATGGGCGCAGAAGTTTAAAGAGTCACGTACGGAAATAAAGTGTATAAAAGGCAAATATTACAAGTACGAAGTCAGCCACAAGTACGACCCTGAACGTAAGCGTTCTGTCAAAAAGACAGGGCGCTTGCTGGGAAAAATCACGGAGAAGGATGGTTTTGTGCCATCCTCGAAGAATTTATTGCGCGACGCGATTAAAGAATTACCAAAAGTAGACATAAAAATCTACGGAATTTACACATTATTCAATGAATTGCTGAAAGACGAGATCGTTTCGCTGAAATCCGTATTCGGAGACAAAACGTCCGAGCAATTGCTGTCGTTTGCGCTGATGCGCTGGGCGTACCAGTCTCCGATCAAACGTTTGGCGGATTACCATTCGCATGATTTTTGTTCGGAATTTTGGAGCAATGATCGCCTTTTGTCAGACAAAGAAATCACGTCCACGTTGAAAAATGTCGGAGAAAACAGAGAGTTAGCGCTACAGTGGATGAAAAAACTCTTGCCTGAAGGCGCTTCTGAAAACGAGAATTTTGTGCTAATGGATTCCACTCATGCCATAAGCGCTTCAGAACATTTGCTAATAAATTCAAAGGGATACAATCCAAACTTCGATTTCGAGAAGCAAGTCCGACTGATGTACATGTTTGCCCAAGGTCTCAAGAGGCCTGTCTATTATCGATTGATAAACGGAAATATCACAGATATCTCGTCCATGTCCTTATGTATCAAGGAAATGGAGATCGAAAATGTCATATATATTGCCGATAAAGGCTTCCATAGTGACGACAATATTAGCGCCATGGACAGCCGTAAGGATCAGTGTAAAAATAACTTAAACTTTTGGCGTTGGTGCAATGATGTAATTCCATTCTCCATGAAATCCGATTTCAGTACGGTTAATAGCCTTGAATTCCTTATCGCTAACTTTAACTGAAAGCGGATAAAAGTTGTCATCACGCTTACAGATTACTTTCAAGCCTTTTGCCGTTGTCGTGTTGGCAATTAAATTGATGACGGTTTCGACATCGATCAGTGGTCTTCCC
>BNWK01000003.1 GCA_025998775.1 Alphaproteobacteria bacterium
AGGCGTTGGAAAGGATCGAGCTGCTACATATGCTCAGTACGGCAGGGCCGTTTGTGTAGTCGTAAACAAAATCGAGAAAAAAATCAATGAAGTACTTCATATGAATGGTTTGGTCAAATTGGCCGTAGCTAAAACTGCTGGTCTTGCTGGTGATACATGCGGCCAAATTGTCTACGCTATTTTGAATCATGCACCTTTGCTGATCGCTACGTCTGTCGCTACATGGTGGATGGGGCCGATAGCGCTAGCAGTGGGCGCAGCGACGCTTGGCGCTGGTTCGGCTGGCGACTACTTGAATGCTTTTTCGGATAGACTCGCCGGGGAGTCGGCCGAAACGGACTTGGTCGCCGCTTCATGATCCGTGGATCGAGATTTCCACGTTTGGCTGGAACAGCCTTGATTTTTTGAATGAAACTGCTAGTTGTTGATGTACATGGTAAATGTCGAAGCTACGCTCTTGCTTTTAACCAGGAAGTTATTGCAAAGCTGCTGTGGAACTTTTACTGCATCAGTTTACTTTGTTTTAGGTGGTTGCTGTTGTATTAGTGTATTTGGAAGGAACTCTTCGAAAAAAACATTTGTCAAAAAAGAAAGACACCCATATATATCATTATGGGCCTTTTGTTAATATTATGAAGGAGAAAAAAATGAACATCAAAAGAAAAGCGTGTGCATTCTTAAGCGTTGCATTGTTTTGTCTTGAATCAGAATGCATGCAAGAAACACCAATAAACGACGCCTATACGCCGTACTCGAAATTTTTACTGAACGTGGTTTTCGATAGTATGAAACCTCTGACAGCCACCGTATCATCGCTAGATAACCTCGTCAAAAGTTCAAAATATAATGAAGATTGGACGGACAAAGTTCCGAAACCAACACACAACTATATTGACCCACTAGTGATGGTCACCTCGATTAAAAATTACTATGAGTCCGGATCGAACGCCGTTAGATCAACCGCTAATGAAATCTGCGGCTCCATCTGGGACAATCGGGCAGAAAATCTATATACACAAATTGCCGTTACCGCAGTAGCCAACGCCACCGGGACCTGCTCTAGGAACTGGGGGATGAAGCTCATTTTTCTCGTAAAAGCTGCGGACGATTTTGGTAAAAACATGCTGCCCGTTAGTTGTACCATTGCTGCTAGTTTCAGAAACGCCTCTGCTGATTTCCGGGCTGCTCACGCCTTGGTTGAAAATGGACACCGTGAATTACCTCCAGGCATGCCGGTGTTTCCAATTCTTGAGTCTTACGTTCCGGACACGAGCTGGCAAGAACTACGGAGCTCGCTGGGCGGTTTCGTCCGATCGCTTACAACTCCGTATGCCTGGTTCTCTGCCCACAGCGATGATCCTGACGCTTATGTACTCTCACATATGTTTTTACCTCTTGTCGGTTTGAGTGGAGCTGCATTCATGACTGCGTTCGGGGCCCCTTTTTCTCTCGCGTGGCATGTTGGCGCTGGTATCTGCACGACTCTTGCTCCTACTATGTTTAGCCCTACTTCTACCTCGGAGCTTATTAACTTCTTTGGATATTGGTTAGGCGGTTTATCGGTGAAAGATGCGTACGCTAATGCTTTGACCGATGGAGCTCTTTTAAAGGCAAAACGCATAAAACTAGGCGAAAATGTAAAGAAGCAACGGAAAGATTAATAGTACAGACCTCCAGCAACTACGATTGGCCTTGGTTGGTCGTAGTTTGATATCGTTAAGTAACAACGTAAATCATAGATATTCGGAGACTACGTTTAAGAAATGAGTAGTCGTTTTTTCCGTTATCATCGGCATGTTTACTAAGAAATATTTAATGCACCGCTTATCTAAAATTCACAATATTAACTTTTAATGGTCTTCGAGCTCTGGAAGCTAGAAAAAATTATTAATTTCACGTGATGTGGCACGGTTTTCGCTCAACAAATTGTTGAGAGATCAAAAAGTAGAATACTCCCTACTTGCGACGATCTCTCAAGTTTTTGTGTGAGGTGTGTAGTGTTTTTTGTTGTTTGTTGTTTTTTCATTTCCATATGTGATTGCGTTTCGGCTACTGCTGCAGATAATCGCGTTGATCAAAGATCAGACGGTGATAAGTTAAATGTCCCTGGAGCACAGGAAAGCGCATCAAAGACTAAAAAAATATCGAGTAAAGGGTTTCGTCATAAGAATGCCCGAGATGGATATTTTTCTCCCCACGATCTTTGTGAAAACGAAATACTAATTGCTGAAAAAAAGCATAATATCCCCAAAAAATTGCTTATGGCAATTGGAACAGTGGAATCCGGCAGAGCAGTTGGTGATTCAAAACGGAAGAGACCATGGCCATGGACAATCTGTGCCGAAGGAAAAAGCCATTATTGTTCCACTAAAAGTGCGGCAATCGCAACAGTAAAAAAAATTATGGCTCGTGGAGTAAGAAATATCGATGTGGGATGTATGCAGGTAAATCTATTGCATCATAGTAAGGCATTTAAAAATCTAGAGGAAGCGTTTACTCCGAAAAACAATGTGGCTTATGCAGCCAACTTTTTGGCAGAATTGAGAAAAGATGCGAAATCATGGACCCATGCCGTTGGTTACTATCATTCTAGAGCATCTAAATATTACAAACCCTATTGCAATCTAGTCTATAACGCTTGGAGAAACGTGCATGATAATAAACTTAATCCTTCCCTGAGAGTTTGCAAAGCAGCCGCCGATGTGAAGTCTAACATTTCATTTCTACCATCCTATTATTCGCTTGCAGATAAGGAAATGACATCTAAATTACATAAACTCGGCCAGCAATCGATTGCACGCGGTGTTCCAAAGTTCTTTTTTACAAAGGCCCAATAATGAAATATATTAGACTTGCTTCGAAACCGACTATGTTGGAGTATTTTTTAGGCCAACGTGACGTTGGATCCGATAATAATGAAACGCGTGTGCTGCAAGCACTATTTGTACGTTAGTTGAGAGGTAATATGAGAATACTAATATGCGGGGACGTGAATGCGAGATCCGGGCGAGAGTCAGTTAATAAGTATCTACCAGAACTGAAAAGCAAATTATCCATAGATTTTGTGATGTTGAATGTTGATAACGCTGCCGGTGGATTTGGAGTTAACAAAGAAATAGCAAATGCATTTTTTGCGGCTGGAGCTAACGTTCTCACCGGTGGAAATCATGTGTTCGATCAGAACGGAGCGATAGGACTTCTCGAATCTGAAAAAAGGCTTTTGCGACCATTTAATATGCCAATATCCACTCCCGGAAGAGGCGTATGCGAAGCCGTAGCAAACAACGGCAAGAAAGTCGTTGTAATACATCTGCTCGGCCAGAAAGATATGCCATGTACCGCAAATGATCCATTTGAAGCGATGAATCAACTGCTTTCAAAATATAAACTAGGCCAAACAGCAGATGCGATAATCGTTGATTTTCACGCTGAACTTACATCTGAAAAAAATGCCCTTGGACATTTTCTCGATGGTCGTGTTTCCGCTGTTGTTGGAACGCATACACACATACCAACCGCAGACGAGCGAATTCTAGAGTATGGTACTGCCTTTCAGACTGATATCGGAATGTGCGGAGATTACGACTCCATCATAGGCATGAAAAAAGAAACGGCAGTGGAGATGTTTTCCAAAAATTACGTGAAGACAAAATTGACATCCGCCAGTGGAGAAGCTACATTTTGCGGACTACTCGTGGATCTGGACGACAAAAGCGGACTTGCTAAAATCGTAAAATTCATAAAGTTAGGTGGAAAGTTAAGCCAGTCGATTACCTAGTCCGCAGTCCCCCTTATACGCGTTGATTGAGTGTTTTTACTGTTAGCCCTGAATTACTACGTCGCGCTACGTGCTTCTCTAGATGACAGTGATTTGAGTGTTTTTCATAATTCAGAGGAGTATAGCGACGTAGAATCCAGTGAAAATGTGTGTATAATCCTAACCTCTAGGAAAAAGTCCTGTTCTAAAAGCTCCAACGAGAAAAATTTTCCCAAAAGACTTGCAAAAATCGTCAATTGCCTATACAATATAAAATATAGTTTAGTTTGCGCATTAGAAGGAGCGGACAGGCATATGAAAAGAATTTTACTAGCAGGCCTATTGGCGTTTTTAGCACATGAGAACTGTTGTGAAGCGCAAAACAGCTTTGGGGGTCAACAATCCAAACGCAAGCCCTTGAAGAAAAGCTATCCATCGAAAAAACGCTCAACATTGGCTTTGCCAACTGCGTGGAAGCGCAAAAAAAAACAACGTGGAAAAAATCTGCAACTGGTTGGGCGTGGTAAAAAGCTGCCAGGGACGAGAGTACACGGCAGGCCGGGAAACTTCCAAAATAGATCCACCAAAGCAGACAAACTGAGAGATTCTGGCAAGAGAGCTAAAGGATCCCAATCAGACAATCAAAAGAAGAAAGACAAAGCCGAAGATAACCGCGATGCGCGTAAAGAGCAACAGAATGGAGAATTGGGAAAAGCGCCCTCTATTGTTCCGACTCAAAATGATTCTGGAATGTCGACAAACACTTGGACGGGATCGAGTAGCATACACAACAATTCGTTCGATGCAACAATTCCAGAAGTAGCACCACCTGTCGTAACGACAGAAGTGCCAAAGCCAGCTGCTAAGGCGCCGATTTTTAATAGTCAGTTCATTCCTGCCTCTCCGAAAGTAGCAAAAGACTTTACCGGGGTTCCTCAGACTTATGCCTATTGTTACTCCAACTCGACAATGCAAGTGCTATACCACAGCGGGTTAGCAGCGCTGTTAAAGAACTCTAAATCAACAAAAAAGTTCCCAGCAGCACTCAGGGATTTTTTTGATACTATGGAACGGAAACGAGGCGGGACGCTAGACACGCCAGAACTGCTGCAAATGTACTCGAGCTTCTGTACTGCAGCAAAAACTGATACTGGTGACGCTATTGCCGGTACTATCTTGGAAAAATTTGGTGGACCGACTATACAGCACGATGGGCACGAATTCATCACTGAAATATTCGGAAGACTACCAGAAGACGTGCTCGTCGATTACCAAATAGGCGTGACGCGCACACTGTCACATGATGGCATCCACTCGCGCGAGAATACGGACTACGGAAATCTGATGCTAACCGTAAGTGTACCTGCTCAATACAATCCGAAGCACACCTTGAATACTGCGATAACAAACTATCTCGGAAGCGAACAGGTTGAGAATAAGTGCGAACACTGCAATGCGAAGATGGCCACTAGCACGCCGCGTTTTTCAAGCCTGCCTCCCACTCTAATCGTGCACCAAAATCGGTTTGGTACCACAAGAAGACTAGACGCGGAAGGGAAGGCGGTTCTCGACAAAAACGGGAGAGCTATTGAAGATGGATTCAAACTTGAGACGCCAGTTCTGTACGAACAGAAACTACAGCTCGAGGACGACACTGGCAAACATATATATATGGCATGCGCTGTACTTGTTCACGCTGGAAGCACTGGCTCTGGGCACTATACGGCGAATATAATACACGGCGACACACTCGTTCGGTGCGATGGCTCACAAATATCTGAGATGCCATTGCCGGTTTCTCCTGACAATCCGAATCTGATAATATCTAATGGATTAGAGTACGTTATATTCTATAAACGAGTTTCCTGAAAGATTTTTTGATTTCGCACTTGCTGTGTTTTTCAAAGTCGACATACACGCCTGCTTTTGCAGAATACTCGTAACCATTTGAATTTCTAGCGACTTCTCTGCTAACAGCCAATTAACTTCAGAGCCTGAATCTGAGACCTTATATTCAGAGTCACGTGATGATAACCTTTTCTGGCCATGTTAACCTCTCTTTTTAAAATAAAAACCAAATTCGAGATTAACTTCTTCACGTGACTTTCTTCAAGACTATTTTTACGCAGCTTGTAAAAAACCCTCACTTTTTAGGCCGCAAAATGATGCACTGCGCGCTTGAATGACCGTCTATCAAGACCTAGAGCTTTCTCCTAGAGGTTCGGGTTATACACCAAATTTCCCTGGATTTCTACAGCCCTTCAGGCCTCTGAATGAGTGGTTGTACCATGGGCATTTATCGAATAACGCATATGCTGCACGCACCGACGACAAAAATACCAGATAGAGGACAGTTGCCCAATAGGTCTATTGAAGAAGAGTCTTGCTGCAACAATATATGTCTTCTCAAAAAAAAACGCAAAAACGTTTGACTTTTATTTTTCTTTGATGTATATTTATAATATGTTTTTTTATACACAGGAGGAAAAAATGAAAAAACTTATATGTAGCGCATGTGTAATGGTAATAACCTTGCTTGCATTAGAACAACTGGCAGCCACCGCACGGGCTCCGGCATTCGGTAACCCAGCATGTGGAGCATCTTTTGGTGGACCTGGTGAATACGACGAAAACGGGCAACCTATACTATACAGGCACACCCCAATAAACCCAGCCTTCGACGAGGTGCAAGCATGGCCGAGCCTATCGAGCACTGAAGACGCAATCCCGTTCGAGGACGCAAACGGATCCGCCGCCCAGCGGGGAACAATCTTCGACGAGACATCAGCTGAAATGACCCAGGACGGCGAATTAACAGAGCCCGACGAGCCAACAGCATTCGAGGGAACCGGAGTATGCAGTACCCAAAGCCAAAAACCGAGCCAATTCAGGTACGCCACCGCGTACTGACTAGCGCCCAGGACTTAAAGAACAGAGCCCCAAACGACGGCGACTCGACTAGGCAGATACTAGCAATACGAATTTACCGCATAGGGGCATTGTCTCCGCGCCTGGGTGCAAAAACGAATACAACGCCGCAGGAACGCGGAGGCCCAACCTCAACTGGATCAAGACAAAACAAAACGCCAGCTCCGCAAGAATCATCACGCCGGCTTACTTTCCAGGAGTCGAGCGTTGCTGGCGGCCATAGCCTCTGCGTCTTTGACGAGTGCGGCTTTTCTGACCTTTCCGATTACGAGCCCTGTTCCTGCCGGAATTAATCTACCCACCAGCACGTTTTCCTTGAGACCGGTAAGACGATCGACGCGGCCCGTTATGGCAGCTTCTGTAAGTACTCGAGTTGTCTCCTGGAAGGATGCAGCCGAGATAAATGACCGAGTCTGCAACGACGCTTTGGTAATTCCCTGCAGCACAGGATGGGACACAGCCGCTATGCCTCCTTCTTTCGCAACGCGCTCGTTCTCCTCTTCAAAGTCCATGCGGTCCACCTGCTCGTCTGGAATGAATGTGCTATCTCCCGGCGAAGAAATCCTCACTTTCTGCAGCATTTGTCTAACAATGATTTCTATGTGTTTATCGTTGATCTTCACACCCTGCAATCTGTAGACGTCCTGGATTTCATTGATGAGGTAGTCCGCCAATGCTTCGACTCCAAGCACGTGCAGAATATCGTGCGGAGCTCTGTTTCCATCGATGAGCACATCTCCCTTGGCAACAACATCGCCCTCTTTCACAGCAACCTGACGCCATCTCGGAACCAGATACTCGATTGGATTGAGCGACTCATCTTCCGGATGAACAACAATTCGCTTTTTACCTTTGTAGTCTTTACCGAATTCCACTCGTCCGTCGTGTTCGCTTATTACAGCCGCATCTTTAGGGATTCTCGCCTCAAACAGCTCGGAAACTCTTGGTAGACCTCCGGTGATGTCTTTTGTCTTGGATGTCTCTCGCGGAACACGCGCAAGTATGTCTCCAACATTTACGGTATCTCCATTTTTTATAGAAATGATTGAGTCGGCGCTTAGGGAATACCTAACTTCCTGTCCATTCGGCAGCAATAGAGGCTTTCCTTTAGCATCATCCAACACAATTCTCGGTTTTAGATCAGCATATCGTGCCTGTTGACGCCAATCGGATACAACGTATGTTGAAACACCGGTTGATTCGTCCACCGACTCCTTGAGAGAAATTCCTTCGATGAGATCGACATAGCGCACCGTACCTGACCTTTCAGTAATAACCGGAGATGTAAACTGATCCCAATCCGCCAATTTCGAACCTTTGGTTACTTTGCCATCGTTGCTTACGTATAACCTAGATCCGAAAGGCAGCTTATGTACGGCTCTTTCTTTACCCTTATCATCCAGAATGACCACTTCAGCGCTTCTGTTCATTACGATGCTATAGCCATCGCTGTTGGTGACCGTCTTACCATCCCTGATGGCGATAGTTCCGTCGTAGGTTGCGTCAATGGACGACATTTCAGCTCCCTTTTGGGCGGTTCCTCCGATGTGGAATGTACGCATTGTAAGCTGAGTACCAGGCTCACCAATGGACTGAGCTGCGATAACACCGACAGCTTCTCCAATGCTTACCTTGACGCCTCTGGCCAGATCTCGACCGTAGCAGTTAGCGCAAATGCCTTCTTTGCACTCGCACGTAAGAACAGATCTGATGCGAATTTCATTTATACCGGCATCTTCGATTTTCTTAACTATTTCCTCGTCCACCAATTCTCCAGATTTTACGATGACGTCGCCAGACAATGGATCGACGACGTCATCCACAACGGTTCTTCCCAAGACTCTTTCGGACAGGGCTGAAATTACGTCTCCACCGGAAATAATGTCTTTAATGACGATTCCATTGTGTGTTCCACAATCGTCTTTCACAATGACGCAATCCTGAGCAGCATCAACCAAGCGACGGGTGAGATATCCGGAGTTAGCTGTCTTTAAAGCAGTGTCCGCCATACCTTTTCGAGCTCCGTGAGTAGATGTGAAGTACTCCAAAACTGTCAGACCTTCCTTGAAGTTGGAAATAATTGGCGTCTCGATAATCTCGCCGGACGGTTTGGCCATCAATCCTCTCATACCTGCCACTTGACGCATTTGGGTAATGGATCCGCGAGCTCCAGAATGAGCCATCATGTACACCGGGTTTACCGGGACACCAACTTCGATTTTCGATATCTGTTTCATCATGGAATCTGCGACTTTATCGCTACAGACTGCCCACGCGTCAACAACCTTGTTGTATCTTTCGCCCGAGGTAATGAGACCATCCATGTATTGACGTTCATATTCTGAAACAGCGGCTCTCGTATCTTTTACGATTTCCTTCTTATTGCTAGGAACAACCAAATCATCCTTTCCATAGGAAATTCCAGATTTTGTGGAATACAGGAAGCCGAGATCTTTTAATTTATCCGAGAAAACCACAGTGCTCTTCTGACCACAAACGCGATACACGGTTTCGACAACACTTCCTGTTTCTTTGTTGGTCATCAGCTTATTGATGATACTGAAGTCTATACCCGGATGCCTTGGCAGCAGTTCTGACAAAATCATGCGCCCAGGAGTTGTATCTACGGTTGCCGCTTTGTAGGATCCATCCGCCTGAATTTGGTGATATCTAGCTTTTATTTTTGCATGAAGGCAGACCGCTCCTTCCTGAAGTGCGTGTTCTATCTCTCCAATGGATGAGAAGATCATTCCTTCCCCTTTTTCTCCCGCCTTTTCCATAGTTAGATAGTAGATACCAAGGGTTATGTCTTTTGTCGGAAGGATGATAGGGCGACCACTGGAAGGACTCAGGATGTTGTTCGTGGACATCATGAGGACCCTTGACTCCAATTGAGCCTCTAGAGATAGTGGGACGTGCACAGCCATTTGATCTCCATCGAAGTCGGCGTTAAAAGCTGTACAAACCAACGGATGCAGTTTTATGGCTTTTCCTTCCACCAAAACCGGTTCAAAGGCCTGAATACCGAGTCTGTGAAGCGTAGGAGCACGATTTAACAAAATCGGATGCTCTCTTATGACCTCTTCCAGAATGTCCCAGACTTCGGAACGCTCTTTCTCTACCATACGCTTGGCGGCTTTTAGTGTCGTCGCAAGACCATATCTCTCTAATCTCGAGTAGATGAACGGCTGGAACAGCTCGAGCGCCATTTTCTTTGGTATACCACACTGATGCAATTTCAATTCAGGACCAACAACGATCACCGAACGTCCCGAATAGTCTACCCGTTTTCCCAGCAGGTTCTGGCGGAAACGACCTTGTTTTCCGCGTAGCATGTCCGAAAGAGACTTCAGCGGCCTTTTGCCGGTACCAGTGATGACTTTGCCTCGGCGGCCGTTGTCAAATAGGGCATCCACAGATTCCTGCAGCATTCTTTTTTCGTTTTTTACGATTATTTCCGGAGCTTTTAGCTCTAGCAGTCTCTTGAGACGATTGTTTCTATTTATAACGCGACGATATAAGTCATTTAGATCAGAAGTGGCGAACCTTCCGCCATCCAGAGGAACCAACGGACGCAATTCCGGCGGAATGACCGGGATGCAATGCATAATCATCCATTCGGGACGCGTACTAGAACCCAGGAAGGATTCCACAAGCTTTAGCCGTTTCACCAAACGACGACGCTTCATGTCTGAAGTGACGCCCTTCAATTCCACACGCAGTTTCTCTTTTTCTCTCTTGAGATCGATCTGCGATAACATGGAATACAGAGCTTCCGCGCCAATTCCAGCACTGAACGCATCCTCGCCGTAGTCGTCCTGGGCCTTGAAATAGGCTTCTTCGCTCAACAGCTGATATTGTTTCAGTGGAGTCATGCCAGGATCAATCACAACATAATCTTCGAAGTACAGAACTCTTTCCATTTCGCTGGACGTAATATCGAGAAGCAGAGCTATTCGGCTTGGAGGAGACTTTGTAAACCAAATGTGGGCGACCGGGGACGCCAATTCAATGTGCCCCATACGCTCACGTCTGACTTTCGAAAGAGTTACCTCGACGCCGCATTTTTCACAGATCACACCGCGATATTTCATGCGCTTGTATTTACCGCAGAGACATTCGTAGTCTTTCACTGGGCCGAATATGCGAGAGCAGAATAAGCCATCTCTTTCTGGCTTAAATGTCCTGTAGTTTATGGTCTCCGGCTTTTTTACCTCACCAAATGACCATGACCTTATTCTATCCGGACTAGAGATCGAAACTTTTATGGAGTCAAAACTATTTAAATTGCTGATCTGCCCAAAAATTTTCTGTAACTGATTCGCCATTAGACCTTCCTATTATCAGATTATAAAATAAAAGCTGTGATCACCTACACATTAGATTCCATTCCCGGTTCAACAGGATCTTGCTGGAATTCAAAGTTGAGCCCCAGTCCACACAACTCTTTCATGAGCACGTTAAACGATTCAGGTATTCCTGGCACTATATTGTCCTCTCCTTTGATGATGGATTCATAGGCTTTTGTTCTTCCGGTGACGTCGTCGGACTTAACAGTCAGGATTTCTTGCAAAGTATAGGCTGCGCCATATGCTTGCAATGCCCAGACCTCCATTTCTCCAAATCTCTGACCACCGAATTGCGCTTTTCCGCCCAAAGGTTGCTGCGTAACAAGACTGTACGGACCTATAGAACGGGCGTGAATTTTATCGTCGACCATGTGATGCAGTTTAAGCATGTATATGCATCCGACAGTGACTTTGCGATCGAATTCTTCTCCAGTGCGACCATTGATCAGCGTCACTTGTCCAGATGAATCGAATCCGGCTTTTCCAAGAGCTTTTACGATGTCATCTTCGCGAGCTCCATCAAATACAGGAGTTGCCATCGGTACACCGTTTATGACATTCGTCGCCATTTCGGCCAATTCGTAATCGGATAAAGCATCCAAATCTTTTTTATCTTTTGCACTATCGTATATATCTTTCAGCTGAGCACGAAGATTCGTCATGAGCTCTTTGTCACTCTGGGCCGCTTCAATGACCTTACGGACTTTTCTGCCCAATCCCTTCGATGCCCACCCCAGATGGGTTTCCAGAATCTGTCCCACGTTCATGCGCGAAGTAACACCCAGCGGATTTAGTATGATGTCCAGAGGAGTACCATCTTCCAAATGTGGCATATCTTCTACCGGAAGAATCTTCGAGACGATACCCTTGTTGCCGTGTCGTCCAGCCAATTTATCACCCGGCTGCAGTTTGCGCTTATCGGCCACGTAAACCTTAATCAATTTCAGAACACCAGGAGGAAGATCGTCACCTTTGCAGAGCTTCTCGACTTTTTCCTCAAACGCTTTCTGGAGATTCGTTAGGATTACGTTGAAATCCACATGCAAACTGGCTATATCAGTTGCTATAAGTGTATCTTCGACAACGATCTGTCTCCACTGACCGCGAGTCATGGATCCCAGATAATGCTCTGAAATTTTAGAGTCTTTACACTTAACCGGAGCACTGCGAACCACCTGTCCCACCAGCATATCTTTCAATCGACGATAGTACACGTCTTCGATAATCTTCCTTTCGGCGTCCAGGTCGTTTTTGTAGGATTCGATTTCCTTTCGCTCAATTGCTATGGCTCTTTCGTCTTTTTCCACACCACTTCGGGAAAAAATCTTGACATCAACGATGGTTCCACGCACTCCCGGAGGAACTCTCAGAGATGAGTCTTTCACGTCAGCAGCTCTTTCTCCGAAAATCGCTCGCAGAAGTTTTTCTTCCGGAGTCATGGCTGATTCCCCCTTTGGTGTTACCTTCCCGACCAATATGTCTCCCGCTACCACTTCGGCTCCAATGTGAACAATGCCAGATTCGTCGAGATTTTTCAGAGAATCGTCCGAAACATTTGGAATGTCACGCGTGATTTCTTCGTTGCCGAGTTTCGTATCGCGAGCCATTACCTCGAATTCTTCTATGTGAACCGACGTAAAGTAATCTTCCTGCACCAGACGTTCGGAAATTATAATTGCGTCTTCGAAGGTATATCCATGCCAAAGCATGAATCCTACCAGAACGTTCTGTCCCAACGCCAACTCCCCGATGTCCGTACCGGCTCCATCAGCAATAATATTGCCCTTCTTTACGATGTCGTCCTTTTTCACCAGTGGTTTCTGATTGAGACATGTGCTGTGATTGGATCTCTTGTACTTTCTGAGATTGTAAATGTCCACACCAACATGGGAGTCACTTCCAATTGAGCGCACAACTATACGATCGGCATCCACCTGGTCAACAATTCCATCATTTCTAGCGGTAACAGATACACCGGAATCGCTGGCAACAACTGACTCCATACCGGTCCCCACCAGAGGAGCCTGAGCTCGAAGCAATGGAACCGCCTGACGTTGCATGTTCGCTCCCATGAGAGCGCGGCTGGCGTCATCGTTTTCCAAAAATGGAATCAAGGCTGCGGCTATGGATATTGTCTGCTTCGGAGAAACGTCCATGTAATCTATGGTATCCCTTGGCGCATTAACGAAGTCACCGTTTCTTCTGCAAGTCACAAGCTCTTCTTTAAATCTACCATCGACTGTTATTGGGGCATTTGCCTGCGCTATTGTGTGCTTTTCCTCCTCAACTGCAGAAAGATATACAACTTCGTCAGTTACCTTGCGATCCACAACTTTTCTATAGGGAGTTTCTATGAATCCGTATCTATTTACTCGGGCAAATACAGCTAATGAGTTTATGAGACCAATATTCTGTCCTTCCGGAGTTTCAATTGGACATATGCGGCCATAGTGGGTGGTGTGTACGTCTCGAACATCGAAACCCGCTCTATCCCTTGTCAACCCCCCGGGACCAAGCGCAGAAATGCGCCTTTTGTGTGTAATTTCGGCCAAAGGATTGGTCTGATCCATAAATTGCGAAAGCTGTGACAGTCCGAAAAATTCCCTGATAGCGGACGAAACCGGTTTTGCGTTCACTATATCGTTTGGAACTGCATTTTCCACGTCGATGGAACCGATGCGCTCCCGTATGGCGCGTTCCATGCGAACCAAGCCGATTCTGAATTGGTTTTCCAGCAACTCACCGACCGAACGGACTCTTCTGTTGGCCAGGTTATCAATGTCGTCGATTGTACCAATACCATCCTTCAGTTTATGTAATATTCTGACGATTCTAAGAACATCATCTTTGGTTAATGTGCCGAGACTTTCCGGTCTATCTACACCGATTCTTCCGTTGATTTTTACACGACCAACGGCGGAAAGATCATAGCGATCCTTATTGAAGAATAAGTTTTTAAACACTTCCTGAGCACTGTCGACAGTTGGTGGCTCTCCCGGACGCATGACGCGGAACAGCTCAATCAAGGCCTCTTCACGATTGTTGCATTTATCGACGGCAAGAGTGTTTCTTATATATCCGCCAACTTCCGCATGATCTATTCGCAAAACGGCAAATTTTGTGCCCTGCTCAATGATTCTTGAGATTAATGCTTCCGTCAATTCGTCGCCGGCTTCTGCTATTACGACACCGGTACTTTCGTCAATGACGTCAAGAGCGTTGTATTTACCAATGAGATCTTCGGCAAATACGACAATTTCTTCCAGTCCCTCATCATTCAGCTTTTTTGCGAGACGAGACGTTATTTTTTCCCCAGCAGCAACAGCCACCGTTCCAGTTTTTGCATTTATAAGATCCTTTTCGAGCTTTACCCCCTTCCAGTGAGCAGGTTCATATGATATCGATAACATGCCGCTAGCATTATGTTTTATTTCATAATTATCATAAAAAAACGAAAGGATTTCTTCCCGATCCATTCCTTGAACTTCAGTAGGCTTGAATTCTTTGTCGGGATTCTCTTCTCTTTCTTTTTCCGTTTGAGCTGAATCAAGAGCCATCAAGAGAGTCGTCGCTAACAGTTTTCTTTTCCTATCGATTCTCACACAGATGAGATCTTTGGCATCGAATTCGAAATCCAGCCATGCTCCCTTGTATGGGATTATGTGCGCCGCAAACAAATATTTTCCAGAAGTGTGAGTTTTTCCATTATCATGATCAAAGAATACGCCCGGAGATCTCTGCATCTGAGAAACGATTACGCGCTCCGTGCCGTTTACAATAAATGTCCCTTCGTTTGTCATGAGCGGAAGATCACATATGTATACATCTTGCTCTTTTATGTCTTTTATAACTCGTTCACCGGTGTCCTCATCGTTGCACCAGACGACCAGCCGAAAAATCGCTCTGAGCGATGCGGCATAGGTCAACCCGTGATTACGACACTCATCGTCCGTATATTTCGGCTCATCAAAATGATAACTGCAAAAATCAATTTGAGCTTTGCCAGAGGCATCACCAATGGGAAATGTATCATTAAAGGCTTCCCGCAGCCCTATGTCATCCCTTATATCTTCTGTTTTTTCAGAATGAAGAAAGTTCTCATAAGATTCTCTCTGTAATTCAATAAGATTTGGAAGAGTTGCAACTTCCCTAATTCGACCGAAGCTCTTTCTGAACCTTTTACGTTCAGTGAATGTTCTGACCATACTACGACCTCTGCAAAATTAATTCGAAATAGACCAAAAAGACATGCACACTCGAATAACACACACCAAAAAACGCATTTGCTTTTAACAAAAGGCAGGATCCACACTAATCAAATTAATGAATAGCAGAACCCGCGACATATTTCAAGGCTTATATATCGCTGTAACATAAAAATTTACTCAAAGTTAACTCTGGTATGTATCTGTAAAACCTTCAGGTAATTCGAAGTTTGCTACCACAGATTGTACATCGTCATTATCCTCCAACATGTCTATCATCTTAAGTAAAGTCTTTGCAGTGTCAGAATCAACAGGCACAGTGTTCTGTGGACTCCAGGTTATGCGCGCCTCGGAAGGCTCACCGTATTTTTTGAAAAGCGCATCTCTCACAACCGCCAGTTGTTCCATTGGACAAATGATCTCAAAAGCTTCATCTGTACTTTTTATGTCAGATGCTCCCGCTTCCAGAGCTGCCTCAAACATCTCATCTTCTGACGCAACATCTCGCTTATATAATATGTATCCTATGTGATCAAATTGGAAACTAACACTGTTGGTTTCTCCAAGACTTCCGGAAAATTTCGTGAATACTGATCTCACTTCTGGAGCCGTTCTGTTTTTGTTGTCCGTCAATCCCTCTACGATTATTGCGACACCTCCTGGACCGTATCCTTCATAGCGAACGGACAGATACTCAACGCCCGATTCTGGACCAAGGGCTTTCTTTATGGCTCTATCGACATTGTCCTTCGGCATATTTTCAGATCGTGCACTTATGAGAGCGGACCGCAATCTGCTGTTACTCTCCGGATCTGATCCAGCTTCCTTCACGGCAACAGTGATTTCTCGGCTGATTTTCGAAAACACCTTGGCCCTTTTTGCGTCCTGAGCGCCTTTTCGATACATAATGTTTTTAAATTGCGAATGCCCAGACATATCCATCTCCAAATTCTATAAATAATGCCGATTATCTTAGATATGACCATCTTTTTCAACTGAAAAATTTGTGGCGTAAGCGCGATTTGATAATGTCCAGTTGTGCAATTTAGAGTCGCGTTGAAGCAACAGCTCTGGTATGATATAAATAAAATATGATTTTTATTATCTCTATAGAGGTTTGCGTTGAAAGTAAGTATATGCTCAGGAGGAACTGGTGGACACATGTTTCCGGCATGTGCACTGTTTGAGATCCTGAAGGAACGCGGCCATTCGGTATACATGATCACTGACACACGGGGCGATGTTTTCTGCAGCAACATACATAACAAGGTAATCGTAAAAACCATAAGAATATCACGGAAAAAAGCCGTTCACGCTGTTGTGGGATTCGTACGCATGTTCTGGAAATTCCTGAGAATGTGGTTTCGAGATTCTCCGGACGTAATTGTGGGCTTTGGCGGAATGTTCACCGTAATCCCGATTCTTGTGGCAAAATGTTTCGGATCTAATGTGATCATATACGAACAGAATTCAATCTTGGGAAAAGCAAATCGCCTGTTGTCGTATTTCTCCGACTCAAATGCATCGTTTTTTGATTTGGGAAACGGCTGGAAACATATCCCATCTCCCGTCAGAGATGAATTCATAAAACTCAAGGATGTCCCGTACATCTGTGACGAGAAAGTAAGAATTATCATTATCGGCGGGAGTCAGGGGGCGCGATCATTTTCTGATATTATCCCAATGGCTCTAGAAAAGGTGCCACTGGATCAAAGAAAAAACATAGAAATAGTTCAGCAGGTTAGCAACGAGATGCGCCAGAGTTTGGAGGATCGCTATGGCAAGTTGGGCGTGCAATCCACTCTGATGAGCTTTGTCCATAATATGGCGGAAGAAATGTCTAATTCTCAGCTGGTGATATGCAGATCAGGAGCATCTACTCTTGCAGAATTGTCCACTATTGGACGTCCTGCAATTTTAATTCCGTATCCAGGCGCCACCGACAATCACCAAGCTTTCAATGCTGCTTATTATGTGAGAAAGCAGGCCGCCTGGATGGTGGAAGAAAAAGATGGAATAATAGAGAAATTATCTTCGATAATTAGTGAAGTTTTAGTTAATCGGGAATTGCTAAAACTTGCGGCATCAAATATGATTAATAGCTCGATGAGTGACTCAAGAGATTCATTTGTCAAGCTTATCGAGTCTATGTGTAATTGATTAAGTTTACGTATATTCTTCCAAGTAGAGGTGCGGTATGAAAAGATTTCCTATCGAGGCTGGTGTAATTCATTTTGTCGGCATCGGTGGCATTGGTATGAGTGGTATCGCTGATATTCTTGTGAATCTTGGCTATCAAGTGAGTGGAAGCGACCTGCGAGAAAACGCCATGACCGCAAGGCTGGCTCGAAAAGGCGTGCGAATCATGAATGGACATGAGGAAGATAACGTTCACGATGCATCTGTTGTGGTTATATCTTCTGCCATTTCAAAGGATAATCCCGAAGTGCTAGAGGCTCGCAAATTGCATATTCCGGTCATTAGAAGAGCGGAAATGCTAGCCGAGCTAATGAAAATGAAAATATCAGTGGCGGTTGCCGGTACTCACGGAAAAACAACGACAACGTCTCTTGTGGCGTCGATTCTGGAACAGGCAAGTCTGGATCCAACGGTAGTAAACGGCGGAGTCATAAATGCCTACAACAGCAATGCAAGATTGGGATCCGGAGATTACATAGTAGTTGAAGCAGACGAGTCGGACGGATCTTTTACAAAACTAATGTCCACAGTCGCCGTTGTCACCAACATAAACTTCGATCACATGAATAATTTTGAAAATTTCGATGAACTGAGAGGCATGTTCGAGAAATTCGTTGGAAATATACCGTTTTACGGAGCAGCCGTTTTGTGTGTTGATCATCCTGAAGTAAGGAAAATCTCGGAGTCCATCATTGATCGCCGCATAATCACATATGGCTTTGAAAATGACGCAGATGTGACATGCGAAAACGTTGTACTGTCAGCGCAAGGAGCTGAATTTGATGTTATTTTTTCATCAAGTATCACCGATAGATGCGACATAAATGGTAGTTGGAGATGTGTCCGTCTTCCAATGTTCGGAAAACACAATGTGCAGAATGCGTTGGCAGCCATATCCGTTGGATTGGAGTTTGGAATATCCGAAGAAAACATGCGAATGGCACTGGGATCATTCATGGGAGTAAAGCGAAGGTTTACCAGAGTGGCTGATGTTGATGGAGTTGCCATAATAGACGACTACGCCCATCATCCGGTCGAAATAGAAGCCGTTCTTACAGCCGCAAAAAGTTTTTGCACCGGAAAAATATACGCCGTTATGCAGCCACACAGATATACCAGATTGACCGCGTTTCTATCTGAATTCGCAAAAGTGCTCGAGCTAAGCGATGCCGCGTTCATTGCTCCAGTTTATTCCGCTGGAGAAAAATACAAAGACATCGACCATTTTTCACTTCTGAAAGAAATCAAGGAAAACAATGTGATAAAAGCAGAGTTCGTCCAAGATGTAAACGAGCTAAAAGACAAAATATCTCCAATATTGGATAGTGGGGATTTTGTAATATTTCTCGGAGCCGGAGACATAACCCAATGGGCCTATACGTTTGCAGATATGATGAGTGCCACCAAGACTAAGGACTAATGAGAATGCCTGTTTTTGATAGATTTCCACCGGTAAGAGGAGTTTTGCAGGCAAAAGCCGATTTAGCTAAGAAATCGCGATTTGGCGTTGGCGGTCCAGCTGAAATACTTTTTATACCGGAAGATGTGGACGATCTCGTGTTTTTTCTCAGAAATGTTCCGGAAGACTGTCCAATTACCGTGCTCGGAGCCATGTCAAATGTTTTGGTGCGCAGCGGTGGTATCGATGGTATAGTGATAATGCTGGGGAATTGGTTTAAAAAAGTATTTGTGGAAGATTGCACAATTGAAGCTGGCGCTGCTGTAAGTTGTACCGAACTGTCCACAATTGCAACTGATTCTGAATTGGGAGGACTCGAATTTCTCATGGGACTTCCTGGATCAATTGGAGGAGCGCTAAAAATGAATGCCGGCTGCTATGGCTCGGAAATTTCGAACGTGCTTGTGGAATTCGAAGCCGTATCAACTGATGGAAGAATAAAGTGGTTCAAAGTCTCAGATGTGGATTTCGGCTACAGGACTTCCGGAATTCCGGACGACGTCATTATCACAAGAGCTTGGTTCCGCTGTCTTCAGAATGTTGACTACATCATATCCAAAAAAAACAACGAGATAGTAAAAAAACGTATGGACAGTCAACCGCTCAACAAAAGGTCATGCGGATCCACATTCAAAAACCCTGAGGGGAAAAAAGCCTGGGAACTCATCAATGCCGCTGGCTGTCGAGGCATGAAAGTTGGTGGAGCAGCAGTGTCGGAGAAGCATTGCAATTTCATAATAAATGATGGAAGCGCGACTCCCGAAGATATAGAGTGCCTTGGCATCAAGGTGGTTGATGAGGTTCAGCGTGTGACTGGCATAAAACTAGAATGGGAAGTTATTCGTCTTGGTAAGTAGTGAAGGAAGGTGGCCATGGGCAGAAATATAAGAAAAGTTTGTGTTCTGAAGGGAGGCGATTCGTTTGAACGCGATGTTTCTCTCATGAGTGCCAAAGGATGCGTAAATGCAGTCCAGGAACTTGGATGTGAAGTATGCGATTTTGATTTTACCGGCGATATTGCCGCTTTGATCTCACATGTAAAATGGGAAAAGCCAGATTGCGTATTCAATGCTCTTTACGGGGGCAGCGGAGAAAATGGCAATATACAATCTCTATTGAATTTCCTAAAAGTACCGTATAGTCATTCGGGTGTCGTGGCCTCTTCGGTAGCAATGAATAAATATATTTCATGTGAATTATTCGGAAGTAATGGAATCCGTGTTCCACGAAGCAGACTTGAAAAATGGACAGATTTCATAAAAAAGCCTGACTTCATGTGTCCGTTCGTAATAAAACCCGTTGACTCTGGATCATCCGAAGGCGTCTACATCATTAACAATTATTCTGAGCTATCGAACATAAAATGGACATATAACGACATTGTTTTTGTGTCTGAATACATACCTGGGCTTGAATTAACGACTGCCGTATTGAATGACGAAGCGCTTGAAGTGACAAATATCATCACTACATCTGGATTCTACGACTACAATAACAAGTATACAGATGGCGGTGCCGTTCACGAAATTCCGGCAAATATTCCTGATTTTGTAAGACATGAGGCCATGAGTTCTGCTCTAAAGGCTCATAAATTACTTGGATGCAGATGCACTTCGCGTTCTGATTTTCGCTATAATGACGTTACCAAAGAGCTATTTCTACTGGAGGTAAATACGCAACCAGGACTGACTTCGCTTTCTCTCCTGCCGGAGCAGGCGAAATTTGTTGGTATTCCATTCAATAAGCTTATACAATATATGATCGAGCAATCGACCTATGATAAGTAAACCTGTTAAATAAGAGACGTTAGTTTATTACACATATTTCCATAAAACAATCCTCAAATCCTCATAGAATGGATTATAGCAATAATGGCAACCAATCTCAATATCTTGTGGATATTCAACAATGAAATCTGGTATAAAAGCTCTCTTTCAACTATTTTAATCTGAGAGTTTCGTTATGATCATTATTAGAACGCATTCATCAACTGAATGACCATCCTCACCTATTTTATATTTTGGCCATTCATCAGTACCTGGATTGCACATCTTGAATTCTATTTTTGCTTTAGTAGAGTCCAAACCAAAAAAACGTAAGATATCGCTAGCGTTGTTTTTGAAAAAACTTGGGTTTGGATTTTTAGGATTACGCTGATAAATGGGATACTTCTTTTCGTCTACAAAAATGTAAAGATCATCACCCCGCCAGGTGTTTTTGTTAACAAAATATATCCCTTCTCCTAAATTAACCTTTTTTACATTCGTGGCATCAAGATGTTCAAAGCTTGACCGCTGGGCAACCCAAGGTATTCCGCTGGAAACAATCTTTCCTTCTTTTCTTAAAAGTTTAAAAGCTCCATTTATCGCTGGATACGTAAATGAGTAATCAAGATCAATGCCCTCCAATATAATATAATCGTATCTTTCAGTCCCAAAAATTTCTTCCTTCATATCCATAACATTGCTATATATCAGGCTTCATGCGTTGTCCTTGCCCGCTACCATTCTCGTAATTGACTAAGAGGAATCTGGAAGATCTGTTTCCATAGACTTTTTCAGCATAATTACCAGTACTTCTTTCATTAATCTTGCCTCTTCCAGAGCCTATAATGATTGTTCTTGGAATGCCTTTGCCATCTGCATACTTAATGTAAGAATCTGCAACCTCCTTTGGAGATGCACCGCTCTGAAACCACGAAGGTTTATCGGCGCTCTCTTGCACCACAGCCGATGCTGGCATTGTTACAGGAGCTTCAGGAGCAAACACCTGTTTCCTAGATGTTGTGCCGCTCTGAAGCCTTTCATTCACACCAGACTTTGCTATATGGTTCAGCGCAATTAACTTCTTCTGTCTTTTTTGATATTCGGTTTGCTCCTTGTTTCGAATTTTCGCTGCTGGATTCGTTTTACTTTTCTGCTCGGTTGCAGTTGTTGTGCTCCAACGTTGTCTTCTTAGCGCGCGCCGCTGCATTCTTCTTGATACACTTATTGGACGTTTTCTCGCCGCACGTTTCCGCGCAGCTGCAGTATGCTTTCTGGCTGGTATACTTCTATAGATGTCTGAATCTGAAGCGTCAACAGAAGCTCCACAATTTTCATATATCAAAGATATCAACAAACTTATCAATAAAACTCTTTTCATGTTTCATTCCTTTTGTGATTTTCTTTTTGCAAAACAAAAATACACAACATGAATTATACACGCATTTCTTATTTTTTGCAAGTATTTTGCAAAAACAAACGATTCGATAAGCGGATGGATTTGCAGTGCTGCACTATTAAAGTCTACTCCTCGTTATTTCCCATGGATTTAATCTTCGTCAATAGACGTGTTTTCATGGACTCGATCTTTGGGTCTGATTTGTCTATGTAGCATTTTTTTCGTATTTCTGCGCTTGGATATATGTATATGTTATCTATAAGATCCTTATTTATAAGCTTTTTAGATGCGATGACCGCATTGGCGCGGGACGTCTCATTAGTAACGCAGGCGATTACCGATGGATGAAATAAAAACCGCATAAATGCATGAGCATTTTTAATGTGTTTGGCTCCTTGGGGAATGGCAACAACGTCCACCCACAGTGATGCGCCTTCTTTTGGCAGAAAGAACTTTACATTTGGCTTTTTATTAGCGGATTGCACTTTTATGATGTCACCGGACGTGCTGAGCGTCACACATGCATTTCCAGAGGCGATATCCTCAAAACCATAGGCGGTAAATTTCGAGATATAACGTCTTATTTTCCTCAGGTGTTCAGATGCTTTGCGTATGTCATCTTCGTTTTCGGTTTCTGGATTGAGTCCCAGATATGCAAGCACAGCTGGAAACAACTCATCAGGGGACTCGTACAACGATATTCTATATTTACTTATTTTTTCCGCATAAACCGGATCGAATATTATCGCCAAGCTATCTTTGGGAGCGTTTGGTACCAGATTGTCTATTATACTCTCGTCCATTCCTATGCCGGATATTCCAAACTGATAGGGAAGCGCGTAGTCGTTTTCCTTGTCATTTTCCGATAATCTCACGAGAATATCAGCATCAAACATCTTGCGATCCAGAGTCTTATCGATTTTCTGGTAGATGCCAGCCTTCAGCTGACGTGAAAAATTCGGCCATGCTGTTGGAAAAACTATGTCGTATTTTGCTCCGCCGGCCAGCAGCTTTGCCTCCAGTACTTCATTTGAATCGAAAATATCAACGATAACTCGGATGCCGGTTAGATCCTCAAACAATTCAATTAATCTGTAGGGAATGTAATCGATGCCAACGTCTATATATAAAACTTTCTGATTATCAAATTGTCCGAAATCTACCTTCGAAAGCTCCTCATACAGACTGTCTTGGCTCTTGCGCTTATCATGAGTTCTGCCCCAAAATAGACCGACAAAACATAGCAGAAAAACTAGGACTATATATCTTTTCATATCTATGAAACTTGCTGAAGAAATTCTGGTGCCTCTTCTTTCTTGGTTTTCGAATACTTATATGCGCCATAGGGAATAGCCGCTATATAAACGGAAATCAATACACTCAACGTGAGCCACAACTCTGTTATTAGACAAATTACCACAAGAGAGATAACCAACAGCTCTGGAGATACTAGGCCATTTTTCATTTCTATCATTTTCGAAGACATGCTCTTTATGGTGCTTATCATGAGTGCGCCGGAAACCAAAAGACAAAACGAAACTATTTTTTCTCCCAAGAAGTAGTCGTTACCAGTGGAAAAACTTAAAATAAACGGAAAAAGAGCGATTGTGGCGCCGGCAGGAGCTGGAATTCCAGAGAAGTACTTCTTCTGCCATTCCGGTTTTGGTTCGTTCAGAATTTGGACTACATTGAATCTTGCTAGTCTTAGCGCACAGCAAACCGAAAAAAACATACAAATTCCCCATCCTGCGTGTTCCATAACGCATACGGATCTCAGAAATAGTATTATTGATGGCGCTACGCCAAAGCACACCAAATCAGACAGCGAATCGAGCTCGGCACCAAATTGAGACGATTGTCCCAGCATTCTTGCTACTCTACCATCAAAAGAATCCAGCAACGCCGAAACCAATATGCACATGACGGAGGTTTCCCAATTACCTAATAACGCAAATCTGATGGCCGTCATGCCAAAGCAAAAAGCAGAAATGGTTATGATTGTCGGAAGAATTTTTGGGAATGGCACTTTCTTTTTCGATTGGAAATTTTCAGTTTCAATTACATCCATAGCGCTCCTCGCTTCTACACACGACTACAAAAACACAATTTATTTTTTCCTTGATTTTAGATGAGCCAATATCGTTTCGCCTGCTACCATGGCCTGTCCCTCTTCAACGGCAACTTCCGCAGAATGCGGAAAATACACGTCAACGCGACTGCCAAATCTTATAATGCCAATACGATCGCCAATTTTCAGATTCTGCCCTTCAGTAATGTCGCAGCGAATTCTTCTTGCTATTAGGCCTGCTATCTGAACAAACACAACAGTTGTGCCGTCGGCTCTCTTCACATATGTGGCTTGACGTTCATTATACTCACTTGCCTTATCCAGAGAGGCATTGAAAAACTTTCCAGGAATATATGTAATCTTCTCAACGATTCCAGATACCGGTGTTCTATTGACGTGGACATTGAAAACGCTCATGAAAATGCTAATTTTTTTCCAGTTCCCGTCGAGTTCCAGTTCAGTAGGAGCTTCTCCATCCGAAACTTTCAGCACCGTTCCATCAGCTGGACTGATAATGATATCCTCTTTAGATGAATGAATTCTCTCGGGATCTCTAAAAAACATCAGACAGAACATGGTGAATATGAATCCACACCAACCAAGATTTATGCTAACATGCCCAAGTAAAATTGAAATGACCGCAAAAAACGCTACGATCGGCCCAGCATCGCGATCAAATGGAAATCTGTTATTCATCATAACTCCTAATATAAACACATCCGAATGGGATTATATTGTGTTTCTTAATATAATTCAAATTCAATATATAACTAGCACGCAGTCAACATTGTAATTATTAATGCGTATCTAGCAATCGCTGTCCGGATCCTACGCCACTTGAGCTTCTGAATGGCGATCCAGTGGAGAATTAAACTGTCTTGTTGAAGTTTACGGCATGAGTTTTTTGGTTTTGTGTGCTCCAAAGGGTTTGGCAATATGCTTTAAAAATATTTTAAAAAGGGCTTGCAAAAATTGTCCGTTGCGCATATACATATATTGCTATTGGGTTTTAATTACTAAAAAGAAAATGGAGACAAATATGAAAAAACTTTTATTAACAGGTCTTTTGGCGATTTTCGTTTGTGATAATTGTGATGCATCGATCCAGGTTTACCATGCGAACCTGGGGGCCGATGGCACCAACGCGGTGCCTGAAGGCCAGAAGGACCAGCAAGCAGTCAACGTTTCGGGTGCTCCGACAATAGAAAGCTTAATGGCTGTCGTCGCCTCTCTCGAACGCGAGTTGTACACACAGAAGGCCTCTCTCGAACACCAGTTGTGCACCCTGATGGGCTCAAAAGAACAAATGGCGAAGGCTCTAGGTGACAAGCAGGCGTATGACGCCGACTGCAACAAAGGACTTCGGGATGTACTGTTGAACCATAATGGCGGTGTTGTCACGGAAACCGAGACAAGAGCTCTCCTTAGCACCACTCAGATGCCGATTTTGATCCGATTCACCGCCAGCATCTTAACTCGCCTCGCTGCAAACAAAGCTGCGCTCGAACGTGACGTGGCCAAGGTCCGCGACGAAGCTCAAGCGCTCCTAGTAAACTACACTCGCTCGATAGAAGACCTCGTTAGCTCGAGAGAAGCAGTCCACTGTCTGACTGAACGGTTGGGCAATCAAAGTTCCAGCTCGGCAGCGCCTCCTACTCAAACTACGCAGACCCCGTTGTTACATGCTCCGCGGGCGCAGCACGCTGACAATGGCTACTCGACCTTGGCTTATCCAGACAAGAGCGACTACCGCCCGCCTGAATGGATGTGACCGCGGAACCGCCCTCCCGTTTGAAAGCGTTGCCGTTTTGACGATTTTTTGGGGCCGCTATGCGTAAATAGGCCGTCCTACCACGCCAAGGGACCCCTACTGCCCTGAACCATCCCGGCGCTAAAGTCCTCTGGCTGTCGATAACCATTGGCGTTTCCGCCATCCAGAGGAGCGTACCACCGTAGAATTCCAGCCGTCTATACTCCAAAATCTCAACTCAAATGAGTATAATTCACGTTCCGCAGCTGTTCATATTCTCTAGTTATACGCATGCGCTTCATCCTGTATCAAGCGCGCCGTAAAACCAACTCGTTCACGTGGTGGCGTGCGCTCGGTTATTTTCTTTTTCCAACATTGCTGCTATATGTTTCTTTGGCGGCATGGCGTGCCGTGTCAGTCTGTGGAGAGATAATGAGACCTGATGGAGTATATTAACTCAACCTATGGTGGAGATCGGCCGTCTCATATCTCTTAATCCCGCACAGTCTTCCCCTTAATATGAACAACGTGTTCCGGCGATAGTTCTGCCAAAAATCTGGACGGCAGATTTGACATCCACTGATTGTACACTTTTCGATTCATGGCATATGTGATGTAAACATACTTTCGGGCTCTGGTTATTCCCACGTAGGCCAGGCGACGTTCTTCTTCGACATTTCCTTCTTGAAGGCTCATGTTGTGCGGAAAAACTCCTTCTTCCCATCCGGCCAGGAATACTGCCTCGAATTCCAGTCCTTTGGCGCTATGTAGCGTCATTAGACTAACGACCTCGTCGGCGTTGTTTCTTTTGGACTCGGTTACGAGACTGACGTGCTCTATGAACATGTGGAGATCGTCGAAATCCTCGAGCGCAATCAATAATTCCTTTAGGTTTTCAATTCGTCCCTGGGATTCCAAAGTCTTCTCGTTTGCCAGAGCTCTCATATAACCGGTTTCGTCCAGTATGGCTTTGGCTATTTCGACTGGAGACAGTTCTTTCTGTTTCCGCATAGATTTAATGAATTCGATGAAAGTCGTCAGCGATGCAGTAACCGATGGACGCAAAGTATTTTCCACAAGCATGTCCTTCGATGCCTGAAATAACGATATATTGCGCTCAATTGCCCTGGTGTGAAGCTTTGAGAAGGCGCTCGCTCCAATGCCTCTTTTGGGAACGTTTATAATGCGCTCAAATGCGAGGCTATCGTTGGTCTGGTAGATGAGTCGCATATAGGCGATAAGGTCCTTTATTTCCTGACGATCATAGAACTTCAGCCCTCCCACAACTTTATAGGGAATACCGTAGGCAATGAGACGTTCCTCGAACTCTCGCGTTTGGAATCCTGCTCGCACCAAAACGGCTATTTGTCCGAATTCCACGGATTCCTTCCGCAGTTTCTCTATTTTTTCCGCCACAATCTTTGCTTCGTCGTATCCGTTGTATGCTCTTTGTATTACCAGTTTTTCACCGCTATCACCATCGGTCCAAATGGTTTTGCCGAGTCTGGTGGTGTTTTTCGCGATAAGCGAGGCAGCAGCTCCTAGTATATGTCCTACAGATCGGTAGTTGCGCTCCAAGCGAACGATCTTCGTATTCATAAAATCTTTTTCGAATCGAAGGATATTGCCGACTTCAGCGCCCCTCCAGCTGTATATGGCCTGGTCGTCGTCTCCCACACAGCAAAGTCCTGCTCCGATAGGCGACAGCATGCGCAGCCACATATACTGGGACATGTTAGTATCTTGGTACTCGTCCACCAATATATACTTGAATTTTTCTCGATATTTCTGAAGGATATGTGAGTTTTCCTTAAAGATACGCACCACATACATTAGTAAATCGCCAAAATCGACGGAATCATAGCTGAAGATCCGCTCCTGATAGGTGGCATATACCTTTCCCTCAACGGTTGTGACGTCAACTCGGAGATCGTTGGGGCGAATGCATTTGTCCTTCCAGCGTGATATGGCATTGGCAACTGGATTTGCCATTTTCTTGTCTACGTTCATTTCCTTGAGAATCTGCTTGATCAACTTCAGCTGGTCGTCCATGTCAATTATGGTGAAACTACTGCTGAGACCAATTAGATCCGCATTGCTTCTCAGAATTTTTGCGCAAATCGAATGGAATGTGCCGAGCCAAACAGCGTCCGCTCCGGGCGTCATATTAAAAACACGCTCTTTCATTTCTCGAGCGGCTCTGTTGCTAAATGTTACCGCTAGAATCTGAGAAGGATAAGCATATCCGTTTTCAATTATATAGGCAATTTTCGTGGTTAGAACCTTTGTCTTGCCGGTTCCGGCTCCCGAAAGCACCAGCAATGCCTTGTCCAGCGTGACTACAGCCTCTCTTTGTTCTGGATTTAGACCATTCAACAAATAATGATTCACATCCAACTTTTCCGCAGTATTGTCTTGCAATTTATTACCATCCTAAAAAAATCATTTTTTTTCTACTTAACATTTGTTATTGTAAAACAAATTGGAGAATTAGAAAATGAAAATATTCTTGGATACGGCTAATGTTGAAGATATATCGCTTTACAACGATTTTATAGACGGAGTTACGACCAATCCGACGCTTCTGTCCCAGTACGCCCACAGCGAGCACACATTTCTGATAAAGCGCATATGCGAACTTGTTACTGGACACGTGAGCGTTGAGGTCATCTCGTCGGATTTCGATGAAATGATCCGCGAAGGCCGTGAGTTAGCCGCTCTGGACAGCAAAGTCTGTGTGAAATTGCCGTGTACGCTGGATGGCATGAAGGTGTGCAAGCGACTATCCATCGATGGAATCGCCACCAATCTGACGTTGTGCTTTTCGCCAACGCAGGCGCTGATGGCCGCAAAATGTGGAGCGACCTACGTATCTCCGTTCATCGGAAGACTCGACGACGCTGGCCATGACGGACTTGCGCTGATCGAAGATATCTCAGAAATATACAATGTCAACGAATACGAAACGATAATACTGGCGGCTTCCATCCGCAGCGTTACTCACGTGGTTCGAGCGGCAATGGACGGAGTGGGAGCGGTAACGATTTCTCCCAAAATCCTAAAACAATGTCTGGAACATCCACTCACCGACAAAGGCCTGGAAATCTTTGCTAATGACTGGGAGAAGGGGAAGTGATCCTTCCTCACCGCCCAAGTACATTGTAGCTGACGCATTATGTATTATCATCTGGTTGCGGCTGTGAGGCTTCTTTTTTCCGTGCCATGATTCTTTTCTTGCGTTTTTGCCGTCTATTCTCATCCTTTGTCTTTATCGCGTCCAGAAGTTTTTCTTCGCCGATCAATCCAATGAGTGCAGTGCTATGTTGGTGGATGGTCTCGATTTTCGTTGCAGGACTATCTATCACTGCTTCTATTACTGCAATATTTTTTTTCTGTATAGCTAAATCGAGAGCCTTCTCTGCTTCCGTCGCCGCAAGTGTTGGTTTTTTATTGATTATATGCTCCAACAGAGTGGTTAGCGCCTTAACTTTCCCTTTCCACGCAGCCAATTGCACTGGAGTCTTGTCTTTGTATTCTCCTTCTGCAACTACCGCCGCAAATGCTGATCTTGTTCTGGTTATGCGCTCCAACAGAGCTTCTATCGCGTCAGCGTTTCCTTTCAACGCAGCTAAATGCAGTGGAGTCATACCTTTGTAACATCCATCCTTGACTACAGTTTTGGTCGCTGATTCCTGTATCGGGCGCATATTTTCCAACAGAGCGTTTAGCGCTCTAGTTGACCTTTTCTCAGCAGCTAAATGCAGCGGAGTCATACCTTTGCGAAGTCCGTTTTCAGCGACTGCTTTTGGATTTGCTCCATAAGACAATAGAACTTTTATCGCGCGACTGTTCCCTTTTTGCACGGCTATATGCAGTGGAGTCATGCCTGTGTTATCTCCACCTGTAACTACAGCGTTTGGATCAGCGCCATATTTCAACAAAGCATCCACCTGTAAGCCTTTTTTGAATAATGCTGCGGCATTGTGCAGCGGAGTTTCTCCTTTGTCATTTCTTTTGTGCACCATGTCTTGATGATTTTCTTCTGAAATACCATCAGCGCTTAAATCTTTAATTGGTACCCAGTGCAATTGTTCTCCTATAGCGTATATTGCTTCAGCACTCCCGTGTTCTGCGGCCAGATGCAACAGAGTATTCCCTTTTTCATCTGTATCATCTGGTATTGCTCTAAGCTCTAGCAGAGTTTTTATCGCTTTAGGTTCGTTATTAATTACTGCTAGCTGCAGTGGAGTATGGTCATCGTCATCGAGAGCATCTAGTCTTATTTCCGCGCCGAAGGCTTTGATTACATTATATTTTCCATTGGTTGCAGCAAAATGCAGCGGGTTATCTTTGCCATCTAAATCCTCCGATAGGATTTTTATCGCCTCGATATTTTCGGATAATATTGCCAATTCCAGCGGGGTGTAGCCTACTTCGTTTCTAATCTCACGATCTGCTTCATGGTCCAACAGAACTCTTATTGTTTCGTTAGGATCTATATATAAATCGGATGGACTTCTCATGGTGGATGGCTCTGCGATTCCAGGAGGTACGTCATCCAAAAAGTTAAATTCGCTTTTACGCAGTTCCTTATTTCCATACAACACTGCCAAATGCAACAGAGTATTGCCGGCAGTATCGCACGGATCATTTATGTGTGCTTTGTTTTCTGCAAGCAGACCATTCACGATTCCGGCATTCTTGTTCAACAACATGATCGGCACTGGACCTAACTTCTTTTTCGCAGCATCTCTCAGGCCAAGAATGATCCCTTCAGAAAATTGCCCGTTCGGTTCGGTGGGCATATTATCAGTATTATCAGAACCGAACCTAGACTTTCCTGGCTTAAATAAAGTGTCTATATTGATGTCATCTTCGTTATTTCCTGGAAGCTGCGAATTGGCTGTTTTTTTGCAGATTTCAACAAATATTTCTTTTATGTCTTCGGCATCAATGCCCGGTGTGTCGTCTGCGTCCATGCATTCGACGCAGATATCAGATATCATGTTAGCTATACCTTCAGCTACAGTTTCAGCGCTAAATTCAGCATGATATCTAAACTCTCTGCGGAATGCGGCTTGTTTTTCAGAATTGTCGAGTGCTGCAAAGTTTCTCCAATTGCGGTTTTCCTGATGTCTTATTTTGTGAATTTCCTCGTGCTGCCTATCCTCAAAGAGGTATGTGCGGTTACCATCTGTTATCGGAGCCAGCCCTGTTATCGTCAACATCTCTTCGCAATCGGTCCACATGGTGGCGTTCGTCTGAATGGCATAATAGTACACATAAATTGCTCTTGCGAGCATTTGCATCGTAAGGTTGTCGCCAATATTCAGGCTGTCTTCTTTTATCTCAATGTCGTCTTCTTCTATCCTAAGGCCATTTTTTGTTATCTCTAGCCCATCTTCATCCATGTCAAGGTCATCTTTTCCGGAAAAGAGACCTTCCCTTGAAAATACCAAATTACCAAATCCGCAATCAACGATCTTCCTAAAGATGTGAATTATGTTATCCAATTTGCCATCTTTTATGTGTTTTCTTATGTCGTCTATGTCCAAGTCGCTCATGAGTTCAACTATTTTTTCTACAGCGGTCTCCATTCTTTCATTGGCTAGCATTGGAAAGAAAACTTGAATAAAATTTGCATCCTCTGAATTCAATATTTGGTACGCTAGCTCGTAATTGCCTAGATCTAATGATCCGAATATCATATCGTGGTATCCATGCGTAATTTCGTGAAAGATAGCCGAGTACGTGATGCCATGTGCCTCTGTGGTATACTCCTCGCTACTAAAGCTGTTTTGCTCTATCTCTATTTTTCTTGCTGTTGGGTTATAGCAATCTTCGTCATCTTCTGTTGTTTTTGCAACGCCAATTCTAGTAAAATCTCGTACAAATGCATGTTCACTTATTGAGTTCAGGATACTAACGGCCAACAAAGACATAATTCTTTGAAATCCAGTATAGTCCCCCAACATTTGCCTCAGCTGTCTACGAAAATGACCTTTGTTGACTACGCTCAACTCAGACAAATCAAAGAGCCCATTGTTTTCAGCCAAGCACAAATCTAATATCTCCGTTTTTTCTGCGCCTCCTAATGATGAAAAATTGTCTGCCGAAACATATTCGTCTCTTATTTTTGTTTTTTCGATGAGATCCGCAAACTCACGTGCTCTAGAATTTGGATTATTATTGCCAATTTTTTCCAAGAATACTTGCCTTATATTCGGCCAGGATAAGTCTATTGTTGGAATTCCAGGTTTTCCTTCCGCTCCTTTTATTTTATACTCCTTAAACCCGAGCACTTTTCCGAGGCGATATAAGTCTATCTCAGACACTGTGACCTTAGGTTGTTTAAAAATGTTTTGTTTGTAAAAAGCTTCCCTTAATTGTTCATACTCTTTTGCGGAAAAACTCTTATCTTTATCTAATGCAGGCAATCCGTCTAATCTGGCGTTTGATTTAGTTCTTTTAAGCGGCGTAGCAGATGATGCCTGAGCCTGAGTTGCCTCCATTTCCCCACACGTCACCAGAAATATCGCCGAAAGGCAGCCAGATATCAAAATACGTTTCATTTTCCACTCCTACAATGATATTTTATTATCTCAGGAATACATTAATATTTTGTTAAATATGATCTTATTTTTGCTTCCAACTGGCGGCTTCTATTCGCAGTGTAATCACGTGGTTCGAGCGGCAATGGACGGCGTGGGAGCGGTAACGATTTCTCCAAAAATCCTAAAGCAATGTCTGGAACATCCGCTCACCGACAAAGGCCTGGAAATCTTTGCTAATGACTGGGAGAAGGGGAAGTGATCCTTCCTCACCGCCCAAGTACATTTGTCCAAGCTCAGAAAGATATGAGGCGGGACCAAACATCTAATAATCTTCGCAACACACGCTCACACCTAAAGCGGCACGTGCAATCAACAAAAGCAAATAAATCCAGCATCACTGAACAAGCCGGTGTTTGGAAATTACACAGGAGGCATGATAGAACTCTCGGACGAAGTCGTCTTCGCAATCTTTCATTTCCGCCGTATTTCCTGTCCAGACAACTCGTCCTTTATTCAGTATAGATGAGCGGTCCGAGAGAAATTCGGCCACTTTTAGGTCATGGGTAATGGTGAGCGATGTGATTCCAAGCCTTTTTACGGTTTCCTTGAGCAGGTTGCATATTATGCCGCTGGTTACAGGATCAAGGCCGGATGTTGGCTCGTCGAACAGCAGTACTTCCGGCTCTATGGCAATGGCTCTGGCCAGGGCGGCTCTTTTCTGCATTCCTCCGGACAATTCCGCCGGATACAAATCAAATACTCGACTTTCTAAACCAACGGATAACAATTTTTCTTCGGCAATGGATCGTATGATTCTTTTTGAGTCACGTCTGACTTGCTTCATACCGAATTCAACGTTCTCTATTATACTCATGGAATCGAAAAGTGCGTTTCCCTGAAACAATATGCTGAATTTTCTGATATACTCATTATAACGTTGTTTATCGCTTACACTGAGGTCGTCCACAAGAATATCTCCGGAATCTGTTGTAAAAATTCCCAATAGACATTTCAACAGAACCGATTTTCCACAGCCGGATTGTCCGAGTATAATGTGGGTTTCTCCATCGCCTATCTCCAGAGAAACACCGTTCAATACGTTCTGACTGTCAAACGTTTTATATACGTTTTTAAATACTATTTTACTCATATTCCAAAAAACAACGCAGTTAATAGATAATTTAAAACCAAAACTCCTATGCAGGAAGAAACCACGGCACTGGTAGTGGCGCGTCCAACTCCTCGCGCTCCAAGATCACTGTAGAAACCATGGTAGCACCCCAGAGACGTAATGCAAAATCCAAAGGCAGAGGCCTTCGCCAATCCAGATACCACATCCATTAATTGAAGCGTCTGGATAGTTTGCGCTATGTATGGTCCGGCTGAGAAATCCAACACGGTAACGGCCACCAGAAATCCGCCCATTACGCCGATTATGTCAGCGATTAGCACTAGAAACGGAAGCATTAGCACTCCGGCAATGACTCGTGGCGCAACGAGAAAATGAAATGGATTTACCCTCAGGGTGAGAAGAGCATCTATCTGTTCAGAAACTTTCATGGATCCTATTTCCGCAGCTATGGACGATCCCAATCGGCCAGCCACCATTAGTCCAGCGAAGACAGGACCGAGCTCTCTGGTTATGCTGATTACCACAACAGCGGCAATCGCTCCTTCGGCATCAAATCTTTTGAACCCAATATGCATCTGCAGAGCGAGAACCATACCTGCAAAAATAGCTGTAAGACCAACGATGGGCAGTGAATAAAACCCAACGGCCATCATTTGCCTAAATATTTCTCTCGGAAAAAATTTAGGTAGAAAACAACTAGAAACGCCCTTCATTACAAAAACAGACACTCTTCCTATTTCCTGCAGCGCATCAAGAGTGTACTCTCCCAAAGTTGCAATCGATCTGATCATAAAAACCTCACCACAAACACCAACGTAACGCTGGCCCCATTTTCTGCCCTTCCGCACGGTATACGAGCACTATTTTCAACGTCGAAGATGCCTCAACATTGCAAGCACATCTCGCATACATACAAGCTGGCAAAATAAGCGGATCCAACGTCACGTTGGGTCGCAGACTCCACCTATGTATACGCGTTTTACTCTATCTCCAAAGCGACACGCCACCTCATGGGGCAACGTTCCGAGCTCCAGGGCCCACTTTTCAAGAGTATAATCTGGAGTTCGAGTCAATGCTACCCAATTTCCTTCTTTCAGGAACGAATTATCGACGTCTGTAACATCAAAGACCATATAATCCATCGATATCCGACCAACCATCGGAACTTTCATGCCGCCAATAAATCCATTACCAAAGCTAGAGAATTTCCTCATGAATCCGTCTGCATAACCGATTCCGACGGTAGCAGTTGTCATTTTTCGAGTAGCCGTGAACGTTGCGCCGTAGCCGATCGTATCGCCAGCATCTATTTCATTTATCTGTACGATTCGAGCGAAGATGTCCATAACAGGCTCTAGACTCCCTACCATGTCTTCTCGAATTGAAAAACCATACAGGGACTTTCCAAGTCTAACCATGTCGAATAGATACTCTTCTCCGAGGAAAATACCATTGGTAGCCGAAAAGCTTCCTTTTATATTTCCAAATGCACCCAATGCGTATTTGAATTTTTTCAGCTGCAATTTGTTTAGATCGTGATCCGGTGTGTCGGAGCAAGCCAAATGACTGACCACCAGCTGCAGAGCGATATTTCTAGAGATTTCTTTGCTGTACTTGTCTACCTCCGTCATAGAGATGCCGTTTCTACACATTCCGGTATCAACATGAATGGCCGCCTCGAGTTTTTTCCCAATTTTTTGGGAGTACTCAGTACACAATCCAACCTGATACATGCTGTTGAGAACCGGGATTAACTGGTTATCCATCAACGTTTGCTCACAACCGGCAAGCAATCCACAGAGGACGAAAATTTTCGAATCGTTCCCAACGTGTTTTCTTAGTTCTATTCCTTCAGTGACAGTGGCGACAAAGAAATGCCGGCATCCTTCTTGATGCAATTTTTTTCCAACTGGAATCATTCCGAAACCATATGCATTGGCTTTGACGACAGCAGCGAGCACAACGTTTTCGTTATTTATGTCCTTTTTCAAGGTATGATAATTTTTCGCAACGGCGTTGAGATCGATTGTCATGGCAGACATGGTTTGTGGATCAAGCGATTGCAGTATCGTCGATACATGCGTTAGTGTATGAGATTGCAGCACGTGCGTTTCATTATAATCTGATCCAACGTCACGTCGATCTAAAAAATCCTTAAATGTAGCCGGTTCTACAATAAGCCTGTTATTTATCATAATTATACTCCGCTTTTCGCTAGGATTTTCTTTTTTTTCTGGATCCCACGGTGCTACGCTGCTGGCCGCACATACACTTTATCATTTTTCACCATTATTACCACGAATTTTTTTGTATGCTGAAGCAGCTTCGCACAGGGCTTTTCAGGTCTTCTGGAGCAACACTGAAACCTGAGAAAAATATCTGCATCCAATTTTACATGACCGAAAACGAAGTTGCCCACCGAGTCCGGCGGCGTATATGTCACAGGAGCGGATTCCTGCGCAAGTGATTAACTCCGACTCAGGAGTTTATTCGCTTTTCCCTATATCAACACTATCTATGGGATTATTTTTGGAATCGATGATGCTATTCAACAGATGAATCAACATTTTCTTACTGCGAGCATCGCTAAAAATCAATTTAAACATTACGTCTTTTGTAGCTGAACTCATACAAAAATCCCCTATAATTTACATATCACCATACGTGAGTATATAATACCAGAGTCAGATTCAGAATGGCAAGGTCAAGCTTGGCGTTTTATCGCATCGTAATACGGCGCGCCGGAACGGTACCACGGTGACTCATGCATAACAACCAGTGGGCGGTAGGGCCCTGGGCTAAAGGTACGCATCAGCCGAACGCGCGGCCTAACCTGCTTCGACGCACGTTCCCACTACTCGTGGTGATGTGTAGCGGGGTACGGTAAGTGCCTTCGTATCTCTCGGGTACGGTCCCGCGGTCGACGTCTTCGTGCTGGTATCCCTCGGCAGGAGCGGCGGCAGCGCACGGCATGCGGGTCTCGGAGCTCCAATGGAAGCACGGCACTAAGTCGTCTCGGTGGCCGGTCACGGGCGTTTCATAAAATTTTAGAGATATGTTTAGTTAATATTTAGGAGGCTTGTTCGACGAGCTTGCATTACATAAAAATGCACAAAAAAGTAGCAAAAAACGATCGGTTGCTACGTCTTTCACACCACAATGCGTTTTAAGTCTTGCGATGGTTTAGGCGAATCGCCTGAAATGTCAGCAAAGAATGCAACAAATTATATTGTAACATAATCGCAGGCGTTTTATGAAATTTCGAGTAAGTTGAGCAAGAGCTTTTCATCTATCAAGCATCGTAGCATATTGGATTTTGCGCTTTGCTTACGTCCTTTTGCTTTCAAATAGTTACGATGAAGCAAGATTGCCAATTTTCTGAAAGCATTT